>DMWU01000018.1 GCA_003483125.1 Erythrobacter sp.
GCCAAGCGCTACCAGCAACCCACCATACCAGATAAAAGTGACAAAGGGCTTCCACCAGCGCCGCAATTGCCAGCGTCCATCCTCATTCTGGTTGCCAATCACCGCGTAGAGCTGTCCGTCCCATTTGGTCAGGAGCGCGCTTTCCGTAGTTTGCTGCGGAGGAGCCCAGAAATTTCGTGCCTGGGGTGAAACGATTTCAAGATCGCCTTCACCCCTCTGCGCAATCAGGCGGGCTTCGAGCGCGGTCCAGTTTGGCCCAGCCACAGGATCGATCCGCTCCAATGTCACGTTCCAGCCGGCGATTTGCTCTGTCTGACCGGGATAGACTGCAGCAAGCCGCTCTTTGGTAAAGGCACTTTCACTCGCCATGCCGAACAGAGCCACTGCAACACCGAAATGCGCAATAACCATACCCCAGGTCGCGATTGGAACGCGCAGCAACCGCCTGCCACGCAAAGGCAAGAAACTCGCAATCGCCAGCGGAATGGCAATAACGAGGCCCAGCATGGGTAGCACCCCAATGCTGGCCAAAACTCCGATTAGCACGGCAATGCTAACCGCAATCGCCACTAATTTGGCTATCGGTAGCTTGATCCGTTCAATATTGTCGCTGCGCCAGCGCAACAGTGGCCCCACCATCATCACGACGAGCATGGGAATGGTGAATACCGCACCAACCGGGTTGAAGTAGGGTGGCCCAACGGAAACTCGCACATCCATCGCCTCTGTCAGCAAGGGATAGAGAGTCCCGAATAGAACGATACCCAATATCGCGCTGAGCATGACATTGTTAAACACCAAAGCGCCTTCGCGGCTCATCAGTGCAAAGCGCTTTCCTTCCGACACGCTACCGGCGCGCAATGCAAACAACAGCAATGCGCCGCCGATATACATTGCAAGCAATGCAAGGATGAATGTGCCGCGTTCGGGGTCGACGGCGAAGGCATGGACGCTGGTCAAAATGCCTGAGCGCACAAGGAATGTACCCACCATGCTCATCGAGAAGGCGACCACGCCAAGCATGATAGTCCAGGCGCGCAAGGCATCGCGCGCAGCCAGCACGCTGGCAGAATGCAACAATGCGGTCGCCGCTAGCCATGGCATTAGGGAGGCGTTTTCTACAGGGTCCCAGAACCACCATCCGCCCCAGCCGAGCTCGTAATAGGCCCAATAGCTGCCCGCCGTGATCCCGGTTGTCAGGAACACCCAGGCCGCTAGCACCCATGGCCGCATTACGCGCGCAAATTCGGGCGTGACCTGCCGCGTAATCATGGCGCCCACTGCAAAGCTGAATGCGACCGAGAGGCCTACATAGCCAAAATACAGCGTAGGCGGGTGGAAGGCGAGGCCGATATCCTGCAGCAAGGGATTAAGCCCGGACCCCTCTAACGCCGGAACAGGTAGGCGCTCAAACGGGTTGGAGCTCAACAACAGGAAGGCGTAGAACCCCAACGCTACGAAGCCTTGAGCGGCGAGTGTCGCCTGCATTGTTCTCTCTGGGAGCCGCCTTTCCGCATAGCCAATCAACGCCCCAGAAAGCGACATAACGGTGACCCACAGCAACATAGAACCTTCATGATTGCCCCAAGCACCGGATAGCTTGAAAATCAGTGGCTTCATTGAGTGCGAATTCGTTGCGACCAGTTTGACCGATAAATCGGTAACGGCAAATGACCACAGCAGCATGCCGAAGGCAAAAAGCGCCAGTAGGCCTTGCACGATCGCCGCAGGACGAACGAGTGGGCTGAGCTGCGATCCGGCCCCGCGCTGCGCCAAGGCGCCGCCAATGAGTTGCAGGGCTGCGAGCGCAGCCGCCAGCCACAGGGCGGCAAGTCCAAGCTCTGGAATCATTTCAACCCAACCGTTGTCAGTTCGGGATTTTGCGAAGCTTGAGCCGCATGCATTTCTTCAAGCTCCCGCGGCACATAGTTCTCATCATGTTTGGCCAGCAGATTGGTCGCTATGAAAGTACCACCCGCGTCGAGGCTACCCTCTGCCACAACACCTGAACCTTCAACGAAAAGGTCGGGCAGGATACCATTATAGAGTACTGGTACGCGCGCCTCCGCCTGGTCTGTAATCACAAAGGCAACGGTCACCCCATCGGCCTGCATTTCAATTGAATCCGTGGCTACCATTCCACCAAGCCGCACGGCGCGACCAATTTCGGGCGGATCGGCCATCAATTCGTCTGGGAGGTAGAAGAAGCTCGCCTGATTTCGCAGGGACCAGGATGCGAGCAAACCGGCGCCAATCAATGCCGCAAGCGCGATAACTACCAGCAACAGTCGCTGGTGCTTTGCCTTCATTACGCTCACTTGCGCTTCACCTCGTCACGACGCGCTTCTGCGCGCTTCATCGCCAGCCAGCTCCATGCTGCCATTGCCAGAGCTCCCATTACACCAACGGCGTATGCGGCAATTACAAATTCCCAGTGATCCAGGCCTTCAC
This sequence comes from Erythrobacter sp., assembly GCA_003483125.1. Taxonomy (GTDB): domain Bacteria; phylum Pseudomonadota; class Alphaproteobacteria; order Sphingomonadales; family Sphingomonadaceae; genus Erythrobacter. The sequence continues at coordinate 2,452 of DMWU01000018.1, forward strand.
GCATCAATCGACATCCATCGCCTTGCGCCTAAGGCGCGCCTCAAGCTGAGTTTCGGCAATTATCGTTCGCATCCGTGCAAGCATCACGCCGCCAAACAGCAATGAAAATCCAAGCACTGCAACGCTAAGAGGGATCATATAATCGCTCTCGATTGCGCTTTTGCCCATTGTAATACTGGGTGGTTGGTGGAGCGAATTCCACCACACAACCGAACGGTTTATAATCGGAATATTGATTGCGCCGACAAGACCAAAGATCGCAGGAATCTTGGGTGATCCGCTGTCACGCTCTACCGCCTGTGCCAGCGCGATATAGGCTGCATAGAGGAACAAGAGCACCAGCATGCTGGTAAGGCGGCCGTCCCATTCCCACCATGTGCCCCAGGCCGGCCGGCCCCATATCGATCCAGAAGCGAGGCAAATGGCAGTAAATACCATGCCGGGCAGCGCAGCGGCCCGCGCCGCAACAGATGCAAGCGGGTGCTTCCAGACAAGGAACACCAGGCTGGAAATCGCGATTGCACTCCATCCCCCCATGCCCAGCCATGCAGCCGGAACATGGATGAAGAGTATCCTTCCCGTCTCACCCATAAGTCGATCGGGTGGCACTTGGAGCAGGCCCCAAAGAAGCGATATCGCAATGATAA
>DMWU01000240.1:0-1297 GCA_003483125.1 Erythrobacter sp.
CATCACCGTCAGGCCCACCAGCAGGGCAAGGGTTCCGCCAAGGGTGGCCAGCATCGGAATTGAGGCGTTGACCCCATTCTGGGCCGCTCTCTACAGTCGTCGCCTGCCCACCTGGCGGGACTGGTAGACGCGCGGGTTTTAGGTACCAGTATCTAACGATGTGGGGGTTCAAGTCCCTCCGCCCGCACCAACTCGGCGAACCGCGGATTAAATGTGACGATATTGTTGAAAAGGCTTCGGTTTTAAATCCATGCAGATCAAGGAAACCACCAATAAGGGGCTCAAGCGCGCCTTTCAGATCACCATTCCTGCGGCCGATATTGCGGCCCGTGTAGAAGCGGAAGTGAAGAAACTCGCCCCGCAGGTACGTATGCCAGGCTTCCGCCCCGGCAAGGTGCCGGCGAATCTCATCAAGAAGATGCACGGCGAACAAATTCACGCACAGACCATCAATGACACGATTCGCGAATCGGTTGATGGCCTGATGAAGGAAAAGGAATTGCGCCCTGCGATGCAGCCAAAGGTAGACTTGGGTGAAGGGTACGAAGAAGGCAAGGATGCAGAGCTTTCGATCGAACTGGAAGTGCTACCTGAAGTCGAGGCACCTTCTACCGATGGCCTGAAGCTGGAAAAGCTGGTTGTTCCTGTTTCCGACGCAGCGATTGACGAAGCCATTGAAGGCATCGCTGGCCAGAACAAGAGCTACAAGGATGCAGCCAAGACCAAGAAGGCTGCCGAAGGCGACCAGCTGATCATCGACTTTACCGGTCGCGTTGACGGTGAAGAGTTTGAAGGCGGCAAGGCCGAAGGCGCGCCGCTAGTCCTGGGTTCGGGCCAGTTCATCCCCGGCTTTGAAGACCAGTTGACCGGCAGCAAGATTGGCGATGAGAAGACCATCAAGGTTACCTTCCCCGAAGATTACCCGGCAGAAAACCTGAAAGGTAAGGAAGCCGAGTTCGACATCGTGGTCCAGCAGGTCAAGACGGAAACCGAGACCAAGGTAGATGATGAATTCGCCAAGTCGCTGGGCCTTGAAGATCTTGCCAAGCTGCGCGAACTGATCAGCGGACAGCTGGAACAGCAAACAGCTGGGCTCACCCGTACGCAGATGAAGCGCGCACTGCTTGACCAACTCGCCGCAGGCCATGATTTCCCTGTGCCTGATGGCATGGTTGATGCCGAATTCCAGCAGATTTGGGCTCAACTTCAGCAGGAAGCTGCCAAGGAAGAAGACCCCCAGGCTGCAATGAAGGAAATCGAGGCGGAAAAGGACGACTACCGCCATATCGCCGAGCGC
>DMWU01000240.1:1564-3093 GCA_003483125.1 Erythrobacter sp.
CCTCCCGCCATATCGCCGAGCGCCGTGTGCGCCTGGGCCTGCTGCTTTCAGAGATCGGTCAGGCCAATGGCGTCGAGGTGAGCGGGCAGGAAATGTCGATGCTGATCCAGCAGGCGGCTCAGCAATATCGCGAAGAAGATCGCGAACGCTTCGTCGAGTATGTCCGCAACGACCCGATGGCCGCCGCCCAGCTGCGCGCGCCGCTCTACGAAGACAAGGTAGTTGATTTCCTCTTCGACAAAGCAGAGGTGACCGAGCGTGAAGTAACGCAGGAAGAGTTGGAAGCCGCGATCGAGGCTGAGGAAGAGGCAGAAGCTAAACCCGCGCCCAAGAAAAAGGCTGCGGCAAAGAAAGAGGCACCTGCGAATAAAGCTCCGGCAAAGAAAGCGGCGGCCAAGAAAGCTCCAGCGAAGAAGGACGCCAAGCCTGCAGCAAAGAAGGCGCCCGCCAAAAAGGCAGCCGCCAAGAAAGCTCCAGCTAAGAAACCTGCCGCGAACAAGGCTCCTGCGAAGAAGGCTGCAGCCAAGAAATAAGGATCAAGTGCGGGGCCGGTTACTCAGCGGTTTCACCCGACTTGAGCCAAGGTTTGAATTGGGGCGCAGGCAGTTCGGCTGTCCGCGCCCTTTCATATGCTGCGCCAGCCTTCAGCACCTCGTGGTCCTGCCACTTGCCCGCAAAAATGCTCAAGCCCAATGGCAGGCCTTCAATATGGCCCATGGGCACGGTGATATGCGGATAGCCAGCGATTGCCGGCAATGATCCCGCGCCAGCCCCCGCGCCACCATGATCGCCATTGACGAGGTCGATCGACCAAGCCGGCTCGGTGGTCGGTGCAACCAGGAACGCCACTTCATATTCTGACGTCAAGCGATCGATACCTTTCTCACGCGTCGCCTTGAGGTTGGTTTCGAGCGCTTGGCGATAGTCAGCCTCTTCGCCCGGCTCCAATGCGCGTTCAAACAGACCCTGCCCGAACCAGCGCAATTCTTCGTCCGCATGCTCGTTATTGAAGGCAACGATATCACCCAAGGATTTCGGCATCCCGGGACCGGGCAGGCTGGCAAGATAGAGCCTCATGTCGCGCTGCAATTCGTAAAGCAGGACGTGGAGCGATCGCTGCCAGAATCCTTCGGGCCACTCATGTTCAACATCGACCAGCACCGCTCCCGCTTCCTCGAGATCGGCAAGCGCCCGGTCAAAGACATCGCTGACGCTGGGTAGTGAGCCTACCTTTACGCGCATCACCCCGATACGCACGCCCTCAAGCGAGTAGTTTGCCAATCCCAAGGTGAAATCGATCGCATATGCATCTGCCTCGTTAGTCGCCGGATCCGCGGGATCGCTGCCTGCAATCGCGCTCAGCAGCAGCGCAGCATCATGGACATTGCGCGTCATTGGGCCTGCCGTATCCTGCGTCGCGCTAATCGGAATCACATGAGTGCGGCTGACCATGCCGACAGTAGGTTTGAGCCCCACCAGGCCGTTGACGCTGGCAGGGCAGGTGATCGAACCATTGGTCTCCGTGCCTA
>DMWU01000225.1 GCA_003483125.1 Erythrobacter sp.
AGGTAGCTAACGCATTCTTCGTTAGTGATCGTGAAGCCCGGGGGAACCGGCAGGCCGATGCTGGCCATTTCGGCGAGGTTCGCTCCCTTGCCGCCCGTTACCGTCTTGTCCTTCTGGCGCGGATCGGAATGGTCCGCTTCACCGCCAAATGTGTAGACCGTCTTCAATTTCTAATCCCTTCAACGTGCCAAATGCGACACTTGCGACACTGTGCTGGGGAAGAAAATGTCACCCTTCAATCCGGCTGAAATCCACGACCTTGTGCACTGCACCACGAAAGCGCGCAAGCAGATCGAGCCGCGACGCACGCTTGATTTCTTCATCCGCATTTACCGTAACTTCATCAAAGAATGTGTCGATTGGCGCACGTAGCGAGGCGAGCGCAGCCATGGCATCCTCAAATTTCTCAGCCTCGATTGCGGCATCGGCCTTGGGTTCTGCTTGGTCGAGCGCATCCATCAGTGCCTTTTCCGCAGGTTCTGGCTTGTAGGAAAGCTCTTTCGCACTCTCCCACTTTTCCTTCTTAAGGATATTGGCCGCGCGCTTGTATCCGGCGAGCAGGTTGGTGCCATCTTCAGTATCGATGAATAATTGCAGCGCCTTCACTCGGGCAAGCAGACGAACGAGATCATCTTCACCACCAAGCGCAAACACTGCGTCGATCAGATCGTGGCGGACACCGGCTTCGCGCTGCTGAACCTTGAGGCGGTCTGCGAAGAAGTCGAGGAGATCGCCTTCGCCTGCACTCATCCGAAGTCCATTGTTCTGGACGATACGAACAACTCCCAGCGCTGCGCGCCGAAGAGCAAACGGGTCCTTTGAGCCCGTGGGTTTCTCATTGATTGCAAAGAAACCTCGAAGCGTATCCAACTTATCCGCAAGGCTCACTGCCACAGTAACCGGCGCAGTCGGAACGTCGTCACCCTGCCCCACCGGCTTGTAGTGATCCTGGATCGCGTCGCTGACTTCTTTCGGGAGGCCTTCCTTCTCGGCGTAATAACCACCCATCAGACCTTGAAGTTCGGGGAACTCGCCAACCATCTCGGTGACAAGATCGGCCTTGCATAGACGCGCAGCCTGTTCCGCCACATCAGGGTCAGCATCGACTATCTTCTCTTCGCAGAGCCAGCGCGCAAGCTTGGCAACGCGCTCTACCTTGTCGGCGACGGTTCCCAGCTTCTCATGGAAAGTGATACGTTCCAGCTTCTTGGCATGATCCGCAAGCGTGGTCTTCTGGTCGAGCTCCCAGAAGAAGCGCGCGTCGGAAAGCCTTGCTGCCAGCACCTTACGATTGCCATCAACCACGACAGCCGGATCGACTGCGTCGATATTTGTGGTGCAGACGAAGGCATTCGCGAGTTTGCCCTGCTTATCTTCGCAAACGAAATATTTCTGGTTCACGCGCGCAGTGAGCTGGATCACCTCTGGCGGCACGTCGAGATATTCCTCGTCGAAACGGCCCAGCAACGGTACTGGCCATTCGGTGAGGCCGGCATTCTCGATCACGAGGCCTTCATCCTCAACGAGCTTTAGGCCAGCGCCCTCAGCAGCCTTGCTTGCGCCCGCGCGCACCAAATCCTGCCGTTTTTCATGGTCGACAATCACATGGGCAGCGCGGAGCTTGTCAGCATAGTCATCTGCACCTGCGATCTCGATATCACCGCTCGAGTGAAAGCGATGGCCGCGCGTCACATTGCCGCTGCTCACGTCGCCGACGCTGCATTCAACCACTTCACCGCCAAACAGCGCGACGATACCCGAAAGCGGGCGCACCCAGCGCGTGCTTTCAGTGCTGATTGAGGCTTCACCCCATCGTTGCGACTTGGGCCATGCGAAATCACGGATCATTGCCGGAATGGCGTCAGCCAGCAGGTCCTTCACCGCCCTGCCCGGCTTTTCGATCACGGCGAAATAGGTCATGCGGCCTTTGACGTCACGAAGCTCTAGCTGGTCCCTCGTGACGCCATTCTTTCGGCAAAAACCGTCGACGGCCTGGTTTGGCGCACCTTCGAGTGGCCCCTTGGCTTCCTCACGTACTGCCTCGGTTGCTTCAAGAAGCCCCCGTGCAATGAGAGCAAGCCGTCGCGGCGTCGACCATATGGTGACGTCGCCCAATTCAACGCCAGCTTCTTCCATCTCGCTCCGGAACAGCTTTTCCAGTTCCTTACGCGCACCCGCCTGCATGCGGGCCGGAATCTCTTCACTACGTATTTCGAGGAGGAAGTCGCTCATTTGGACCACTCCGGATACTGCTCCGCCCAGAGCGGTGCCTCTTTCTCCATTTGGGCTTCGCACGATCCACGGGCGAGGTCGCGCACGCGGCCCATATAGCTGGCGCGTTCCTGCACGCTGATTACGCCGCGCGCCTGCAACAGGTTGAAGGTGTGGCTCGCCTCGATCGCCTGTTCATAGGCGGCGATGGGCACATCGTTGGCGAGGCAATTCTTGCACTCCGCCTCTGCCTTGTTGAACAGATCGAACAGCGCATCTGTCTCTGCGACTTCGAAGTTCCATTTCGACATCTGTTTCTCATTCTCGAGAAACACATCGCCGTAACTCACGCCATGTTTGTTGAAGGCGAGGTCGTACACATTGTCGACGCCCTGGATATACATGGCTAGGCGCTCGAGCCCGTAGGTCAGCTCGCCAGCAACGGGCTTGCAATCAAAGCCGCCCATCTGCTGGAAATAGGTGAACTGCGTCACCTCCATTCCGTCGCACCAGACCTCCCAGCCAAGGCCCCAAGCACCCAGCGTGGGCGATTCCCAGTCATCCTCGACAAAGCGGATATCGTGTTTGAGCGGATCGATGCCAATCGCCTCAAGGCTTTCCAGATACCATTGCTGGATTTTTGGCGGGCTCGGCTTAAGGATCACCTGGTATTGGTAATAATACTGCAGGCGATTGGGGTTTTCGCCATAGCGCCCGTCGGTCGGGCGGCGGCAAGGCTGCACAAAGGCGGCATTCCACGGCTCCGGTCCCAGCGCACGCAATGTAGTCGCGGTGTGAAAGGTGCCTGCCCCCATCCGCATGTCATATGGCTGCAAGATCACGCAGCCCTTCGCACTCCAAAAGTCATGGAATGTTAGAATCATGTCCTGAAACGACCGCTTAGGGTCTCTTTTGACCGTTAGATCACTCATGGCGCGAGGCCATGGCGCAAGGCCTGTGCATGGTCAATGCCGCAATGCAGCAGCATATACAGATTGCCCATCGCGCACGCAGAATTTCGCTCAAATACACCGGATATTTACCCAGAAGCGCTCCTACTGCCTTTCATGTACCATTCACGCGGCCTAGGAGAAGTGCTAGTCTGCAAAGCTGCACAGGAATATTGATGAGAACAATTGCACGTCATTTCGGTTTAGCCATTGCAGGTGCAGGCCTGCTGCTGGCCAATACTGCTTGTGCACAACAGCAGAGCGCGCCTGCACCCGTGCCAGATGCACAGGCACCCGCTGAAGAGGTTGAACTTGGCGGCCCGGCCCTCTGGAAGCTGGGGGATGAGGACACGACAATTTATCTCTTCGGCACTGTTCATGCCCTGCCCAATGACGTTGAGTGGTTCAATGGCTCATTGGCTGAGGCGTTGGCGCAATCCGATGCAGTGGTAACCGAAATCCTGGTAGATGATGACTTGCCCACCGAGATGCAAACGATCGTGATGGAGAAGGGCCTGCTCCCACCAGGCACCCAACTGCGCAGCCTGATGGATGAAAAGCAGCGTGTGATTTATGAGGCCGCCATGCTCAAGATCGGCATGCAGCCGGGATCGTTCGCGCCTTTCGAACCTTGGTATGCCGGCATGATGATGAGCATGATCCCCCTCCTCCAACAGGGATATGCCCCGGAGCAGGGAGTCGAAAAAGTGCTCCTAGGCGCAGCGGAAGGGAAGCAAAGGCTGGCCTTGGAAACGATCGATGAACAAATCGGGGTATTCGACGGCCTGCCGCAGGAAACGCAGATCAAGTTCCTCATTGATACTGCGGAGAATGTAGACCAACTCAAGCCGATGCTGGACGCTATGGTCGCTGAATGGTTGGAAGGCGACGCCGAGGAACTCGCCAAGCTCATGAATGACGGCATGAGCGACGATGTTTTAGCAGAAGCGCTGTTATTTCGTCGCAATCAGGCTTGGGCAGTCTGGCTCAACAAGCGTCTTGAGGAACCGGGCACTGTGTTTGTCGCGGTTGGCGCGGGGCACCTGGCAGGAAAGAAAAGCGTGCAAGAATGGCTTAAAGCTGAAGGGCTGGAGGTGTCGCGCGTACAATGATGGCCCGTACAGCCTCGCTTCTACTGGCCGGCCTGCTTGCACTCGCCGGCTGCAGAAGTGAGGAAGTGCCAGACGCCGTCTTTGGCGAACCTGCATCGCCGATACTCTACGAGGTCAG
>DMWU01000133.1 GCA_003483125.1 Erythrobacter sp.
TTTCCCCGGAAGTCTCCATCGCGGCAAGCCTGTCAGCCTGTTCGCGTGGCACCGCAACCAGACCTTGCGCAACCTCGCCGCCCGCCCCTCGTATCAATGCTTGTGGAGTTTCATCAGCAACAATGCACCCTGCCTCCATCACCAGCACGCGATCAGCCAGAAGCAATGCTTCTGCCATGTCATGGGTGACCATTACTGTCGTCAGGCCCAGCCTGTCATGCAGGCGCCTTACCCGCTCGCCCAATGCGTCACGAGTGATGGGATCGAGTGCGCCAAACGGCTCATCCATAAGTAGGACTTGCGGATTGTTGGCGAGTGCGCGCGCTACGCCCACTCTTTGGCGTTGCCCGCCAGAGAGCTCGTCTGGCATGCGGCCGGCCATCTCTGGGTCCAGCTCGACCAGTTCGAGCAGTTTGGTGATACGAGCGGCTGATAGTTGCTCACCAAAGAGACGCGGGCCAATGGCGATATTCTCAGCCACATTCATATGCGGGAACAGACCGATATCCTGGAAAACATAGCCGATGCGCCGCCGAAGATCGGGTGGATCGAGCGCAGAAACATCTTCTCCCTGTATTTCGATGCTGCCCGCGATGGGCTCAGTCAATGCATTGACCATTTTGAGCAAGGTCGACTTGCCCGATCCCGATGCGCCAACCAGCGCAACGAAGCTCCCTGGCGCGATGTTCAGGTCCACGCTGGCGACCGCAACAACGTCTCCATAACGTCGCTCGACTGCGCGAAATGCGATCATACTCTGTTGGGATTCTTCGGAAATAGGGTGTCGCCTTCTCTCGTCGCCAGCTTCCTAAGCCAATTCCCTGTTCCGCGCCAAGAGCCATGCGATTTCAATTGTAACCGGTTTGCGCTTGTCGCGTGCCCTGTTATGGGCAATTCCAACATTTAGGAGAGAACATGCGCGCCACCCCTGATTTCGATTTCCAGCTAGGTGAGAGTGCGGAGATGATCCGCGAAGTGACCGCACGTTTCGCCGATGAGCAGATTGCGCCGCTGGCGGAAAAGGCTGATCGGGAAGACTGGTTCCCGCAGGAATTGTGGCCAATGATGGGTGAGCTGGGCCTGCATGGCATTACGGTGGACGAGGCGGATGGTGGCTTGGGCCTGGGCTATCTGGAGCATGTAATTGCGGTTGAGGAGGTGAGCCGGGCGAGCGCATCGGTCGGCCTTTCCTATGGCGCGCATTCCAACCTCTGCGTCAACCAGATCCGCCGCTGGGGCAATGATGATCAAAAGGCCAAATACCTTCCCGGCCTGATTTCGGGCGAGCATGTCGGCTCGCTCGCCATGTCAGAGGCCAGCGCGGGCTCCGACGTCGTCTCGATGAAGCTTAAGGCAGAGGCGGTGCAGGGCGGTTATGTCCTCAATGGCACCAAGTTCTGGATCACCAATGCGACCTATGCCGATACGCTGGTCGTCTATGGCAAGACAGACGGCCATGCCGGTTCGCGCGGCATCACGGCCTTTATCATCGAGAAAGACATGCCCGGCTTCAGCATCGGGCAGAAAATCGACAAGGTCGGCATGCGGGGCAGCCCCACCGCAGAATTGGTATTCGATGATTGCGAGGTTCCCGAAGAGAACGTGATGGGCCCCGTCAATGGCGGTGTTGGTGTGTTGATGAGCGGGCTTGATTATGAGCGTGTAGTGCTCGCCGGCCTGCAACTGGGCATCATGCAGGCATGCCTTGATTGCGTGATCCCCTATGTCCGCGAGCGTAAGCAATTCGGTAAACCGATCGGCGCGTTCCAGCTGATGCAGGCCAAGGTGGCCGATATGTATGTCGCGCTGCAATCGGCGCGCGCCTACACCTATGCGGTGGCGAAAGCCTGCGATGCGAACCAGACGACACGCTTCGATGCGGCAGGCGCGATCTTGCTCGCCAGCGAGAATGCCTTCCTCGTCGCTGCAGAAAGTGTGCAGGCGCTGGGCGGTGCCGGTTATACCAAGGATTGGCCAGTCGAACGCTATATGCGCGATGCGAAATTGCTCGACATTGGTGCGGGCACGAATGAGATCCGCCGCATGCTTATCGGCCGCGAATTGATTGGAGCGGCGGGATGACAGCACCTGTTCTCACATCGAAACTCGATCGCGAGGCGGCCGATGCCAAGGCGCGGTTCGAACACAATAAATCGCTCGCCGAAGAGCTGCGCGCCAAGGTGGCAGAAGCCGCGTTGGGCGGTCCCGAGAAACACCGCGACCGCCATGTGTCGCGAGGCAAGCTGCTGCCCCGCGATCGGGTAGAGAGGTTGCTCGATCCGGGTTCGCCATTCCTTGAGGTAGGCCAACTTGCCGCCAACGGCATGTATGAGGGTGACGTCAACGGCGCATCGATGATCGCAGGCGTTGGCCGTGTGTCGGGTCGTCAGGTGATGATCATCTGCAACGATGCCACCATCAAGGGTGGCACCTATTACCCGATGACGGTGAAGAAGCACCTTCGGGCGCAGGAAATCGCGCAGGAAAATCGCCTGCCGTGCATTTACCTGGTCGATAGCGGCGGCGCGAACCTGCCCCACCAGGCGGAAATCTTCCCCGATCGCGACCATTTTGGCCGCATCTTCTACAACCAGGCGAATATGAGCGCGCAGGGCATCCCGCAGATTGCCTGCGTCATGGGCAGCTGCACCGCTGGCGGCGCCTATGTCCCGGCCATGAGCGATGAAACGGTGATCGTGCGCGAGCAGGGCACGATCTTTCTTGCTGGGCCACCGCTGGTGAAGGCGGCCACGGGTGAGGAAATCAGCGCTGAAGACCTTGGCGGTGGTGACCTGCACGCGAAAAAGTCAGGCGTGGTCGACCACCTTGCCGAGAATGACGAACATGCGCTCACTATCGTGCGCGACATTGTCAGCCATCTGGGCGCGAATACGGGTACAGCGACGGATGTCGAGCTGCGCGACCCGAGGCCGCCCAAATTCGATGCCGATGATCTCTATGCGCTGATCCCGGATGATGTGCGCGCACCCTATGATGTGCATGAGGTGATCGCGCGCATCGTGGATGGCAGCGAGTTCCACGAATTCAAGCAGCATTTCGGCAGCACGCTGGTCTGCGGCTTTGCCCATATCTGGGGCATGCCGGTGGCGATCCTTGCCAATAATGGCGTGCTGTTTAGCGAAAGCGCGCAAAAGGGCGCGCATTTCATCGAGCTCGCCTGCCAGCGCCGCATTCCGCTGTTATTCCTCCAGAATATCAGCGGCTTTATGGTCGGCGGCAAATATGAGTCAGAAGGTATCGCCAAGCATGGTGCCAAGCTGGTTACGGCCGTTGCCAGTGCAACAGTGCCCAAGGTGACTGTCGTGATCGGCGGATCATTCGGCGCAGGCAATTATGGCATGTGCGGGCGCGCATATCAGCCGCGTTTCATGTTCACATGGCCCAATGCGCGCATCAGCGTGATGGGCGGAGAACAGGCGGCATCCGTGCTCGCCACCGTGCACCGCGATGCCGACAAATGGAGCGAGAAAGAGGCTGAGGAATTCAAGGCCCCGATCCGCCAGAAATATGAGGATGAAGGAAATCCCTATTATGCCACCGCGCGGCTGTGGGATGATGGCGTGATCGATCCTGTGCAGACGCGCGACGTGCTGGGCCTCGCCTTCGCAGCAACGCTGGAGGCGCCAATTCCAGAGCGTCCGCAATTCGGCGTGTTCAGGATGTGACCCTAAACACCCTCGCTTTCCGCAACGTAACTGCTAGGCAATGATCTGGGAGAGAGCATTGCCACCAAAGCCACATCGCAAGAGATCAATATTGTCGCGTATCGTGCGACGGATTATAATCGGCATTTACCACCTGATGGGTTGGGAGATTGACGGAAACCTGCCCGATATTTCGAAATATGTGATCGTCGGCGCTCCGCACACTTCCAATTGGGATTTTGTATTCTTCCTTGGCGCAACTGAGGAGCAAGGCGTTCATCCGAATTTCATGGGCAAGCATACCTTATTCCAGGGGATCATGCGCAATTTCATGTACGACATGGGCGGCGTGCCAATCGATCGCACGAAGCGCGCCAACTATGTCGAACAGGTCGCTGACGAATTTGAACGACGCGATCACCTGGCACTTGTCGTTGCTGCGGAGGGTTCGCGTACCACGGATGGATCGTGGAAGTCAGGTTTCTACCATATTGCCCAGGCGGCCAATGTGCCGATTGTCCCTGCATGGGTTTGTAATGAACGAAGAGTGCTGGGCTTTGGCGATCCGGTTTGGCCCAGTGGCAATTATGGCGAAGACCTCCTCAAGATCGCCGGCTTCATGCGCTCCAAACTTCCCGACTATGAGAGGTTCAAAGTACTGGAAGCGCAGGCACGCCGCCTGATTGAGGAGAATGGCGCGGATTGATGCGCGGCTGGATTCAGTCATCGCACCTATTTTGCAAGTCACACGCGTTACCTGCCCAGAATTTCCAACAATCGAAATTATTGCCCGCCCGGGTTTAACAATGGGCGACCAGCACCTAAATTGGTTCCGCTAGCAACTGGCGGGAAGGGCCAAGCTGTGAGCGAAGAAGAGATTCTTGAAGAGCGTCGTCGCCTGGCGACACTGGCCCTCGAACTCACCAAGAAGCGCGGCAAGGAAATCACGCTTTCCATCCTTGCCACTGAGAGCGAAACCCCCCGCATCCGGCTGGAACAATTCTTCGAAGATGACAGCGACCTGTTCGAATCGGTCGCTGAGCTTTGGATGGAAAAACATATCTCGATCATGGAAGAGGTGGTCGCAAGCGACCTGCCACCCAACCGCAAAATGTATGAGTTTT
>DMWU01000269.1 GCA_003483125.1 Erythrobacter sp.
GCACGCGCATCACGCCAACGGGTAAGGTGTAGAAGCGGAGCGAGAAATATCCCTCCTCCAATGCCGACAAGCCCCGCCAAATAGCCAAGCGGCGCAGCCAACATGGGCATGTAGATTGCCAGGCTGTGCGGATTGTCCTGCTTCTCGTTCGAGACCGGGAGCAGCATGGTCGCTCCGGTTAAAAGCAAGCTTACGCCCAACAATAGCATGAATGCATCGCGATCGATTGGCGTTAGGCCACCTAGCAGAGCGGCGGGCGCAGCAAGCGCTGTCATCAAAAGAGCGCCGCGCCATGGCGTGATTTTCGCTCGCGCAAAACGCACAGTGCTGCCCGCCACGACCACGATGTTGCAGGCCAGAGCTATGCTGGGCAGCAGACGATAATCCATGCCGGATAGTGCCAGCAGCGCGGCATAGGTCGATCCACCGCCGAAGCCGACTGCCGCGTAGAGCAACGCGGTAACAAAGAACGCGATTACCAGCAGCGGCATAGTAGCTCCCTATACAGCGTCAGCTCAATCTACAGCCCAATAAGGAGCTATCCTAGGCCCTCAGACCTGCGTGCCATCCTATCAGCTGGCTCGCGCCTTTGGCCCCGCAGCGCCGTGGCAATGCTTGTACTTGCTGCCAGAGCCACATGGGCATGGAGCGTTCCTGCTGATGTCCATATCCGCAAACGGATTTTCGCCCTGAGCCCCGCCTGGACCAAATGCCGCGCGCGGTGCACCAGCTAGCGAACCAAAGAGTTCTGGTCGTTCCGCCGAACCGTCACCATCGCCAGAATTATCCAATCCACTCATCGGATCGATGTGGCCGGTGAGGAAATCTGGCAGGTCGGGCAGGTTTTCGGTCTCAACTGGAGGTTGCGCCCTGATTTCCGAACGGAACAGTATCTTGGTCACGTCCTCGCGCAGAGTGTCGAGCATGCGTTCGAACAAACCGAATGCTTCCTGCTTATACTCATTGATCGGTTGTTTTTGCGCATGGGCGCGTAGCCACACAACCTGGCGCAGCGCATCAAGCGTTGCGAGGTGTTCTTTCCAATGGAAGTCCAGCCTTTCAAGCAGGATCGATTTTTCGACCTGACGCCAGATATTGATATCGGTCGCGCCAATCTTCCGCATCATCATCTCATCGGTCTGCTCGCGAATGCGATCTTCGATGATTTCAGGTTCGACTTGGTCTTCCTGCAGCCATTCATCAAAAGGTGGCTTCAGATCGAATATGTCTTCGATCTTCTCCTTCAGGCCGTCGATATCCCACTGTTCAGGATACGAGCCCCGAGGGCAAGCCTGCATCACAATTCCATTGATTGAATCGTGGCGCATATCCTCAACCACGTCGTCAACCTTGCTGGCCTCCATGATCTCGCCGCGTTGCTCATAAATGACCTTGCGCTGGTCATTCATCACATCGTCGTACTGCACCACCTGCTTGCGCACATCATAGTTGCGTGCCTCAACCTTCTTCTGCGCAGTTTCGATAGCTTTTGAGAGCCATTTCGACCCAATCGCCTCTCCATCAGCCAGGTTAGAATTCATCATTCGGGCAAACAGCGTGTCCGGCCCGAAAATACGTAGGAGATCATCTTCCAGGCAGAGATAGAAACGTGACAGGCCCGGGTCTCCCTGACGACCGGAACGCCCGCGAAGCTGGTTATCAATACGCCGACTTTCATGCCGTTCCGTTGCCAGAACGAACAGGCCGCCTGCATCTAAAACCTTACGCTTCTCTTCTTCAACTTCGGCAGTGATCCGATCGACCTCGAGCTGCCGTTTCGGATCATCCTCAGCCATTTCGCCCAGTTCGTCGTCGATCCGAAAATCCAGATTACCACCCAGCTGAATATCGGTGCCGCGACCGGCCATGTTCGTTGCGATGGTCACCGCACCAAGCCTACCTGCCTGCGCCACGATGTGCGCCTCGCGCTCATGCTGGCGCGCATTTAGCACCTCGTGCTTAACACCTTCCTTGTCGAGGAACTGGCTAAGCAGTTCCGACTTTTCTATTGAGACTGTACCGACAAGCACCGGCTGGCCAATTTCATTCCTTTCCTTGATTGCCTTGGCAATGGCGGCGAATTTGTCCATTGTGTTCTTGTAGAATTCGTCTTCATCATCGACGCGTTGGACAGGCACATTGGTGGGAATTTCCACCACATTCATCTTGTATATGTCCCAGAATTCAGCCGCCTCAGTGGCGGCGGTACCGGTCATGCCTGACAGCTTCGGATACATGCGGAAATAATTCTGGAAAGTGATCGAGGCCATTGTCTGGTTTTCCGGCTCGATCTTCACACCTTCCTTTGCCTCGACGGCCTGGTGCAGGCCATTTGACCAGCGGCGTCCATCCATCATGCGGCCTGTGAACTCGTCAATGATCACAACCTTGTCGTCTTTGACGATGTAGTCAGTGTCGCGCTTGAACATGATGTTCGCCTTCAGCGCCTGGTCCAAATGGTGGACCACCTGCGTATTCTCCACATCATAGAGGTTTTCGGTTTCCAGCAGGCCCGCCTCTTTCAAAACTGCCTCAATCTCATCCGTCCCCTCTTCGGTCCAGGTGATGTTCTTGGTCTTCTCGTCGGCCTCGTACCAGTCTTCCTCAACCTTCTTCACCACTTCATCGATGGCAATGTAGAGGTCGGACTTGTCCTCGGTCGGCCCGGAAATGATCAAAGGGGTACGAGCCTCATCGATCAGGATTGAATCAACTTCATCGACGATTGCGAAATTGAATGGGCGCTGCACCATCTGGCTGCGCTCATGCTTCATATTGTCGCGCAGATAGTCGAAGCCGTATTCATTGTTAGTGCCGTATGTAATGTCTGCATTATAGGCGTCGCGTTTCGCGAACTCGTCCATATTTGGAACCACAACGCCGACCGACAGGCCGAGCCAGTTGTAGAGCCTGCCCATCCATTCTGCGTCGCGGCGAGCGAGATAATCGTTCACGGTAACGACATGCACGCCCTTGCCTTCGATGGCATTGAGGTAACAGGCCAATGTCGCAACAAGTGTCTTACCCTCGCCCGTGCGCATCTCGGAAATCTCACCGCGATGTAGCACCACGCCGCCAATCATCTGCACGTCGAAATGCCGCATTCCCAACACGCGGACTGAAGCCTCACGCACGGTCGCAAAGGCTTCAGGCAGGATATCATCTAGCTTCGCTCCATCGTCGATTTGGCGACGGAACTTATCAGTTTGCGCCTTAAGTTCATCATCCGAAAGAGCCTGAACCTGTGGCTCCAATGCATTGATTTGATTTACTATATTGCCGATTGATTTGACATATCGATCATTGGAAGAACCGAAGAGGGATTTGACGATATTCTGGAACATTATTGGGGTCCTGACTGGACTGGAATTAGACTATTGCGGTCGCGCATATGCGTCTACCGCAGCAAGAGAGGAGGTAAATTATGATGGGTGCGCTATTCGTGCGCGCGGTCGATCCCGAACAGGACCGGCGAGAGGAACACCCGCTTGATACGCTTGTGCGGGGCAGCTTTCCTGCCCGGTTCGCGCTTGGTGCCGTCAACACCCGATTCCGAAGAAAGGCACTCATCGGATATATCGCTATCGGCATGGCTGGCGGAAACGCCAATTTCGCAGTCAATTGCATCGAGTACCGACGCACTGCCCGGTGCGGCCAATGCAGCCAAACCGGTAAACAATGCAACCAAGGCGAGCAATCTACGCGTCATCTTGCGTATCAAGATAAGGGCTTCACCGAGGTTCGTCCACCTAGATTATCCGATTTACTGACAAGCAAAGGCAAGCTAGCGCAGCCGTATGGAACTAGAACGCTCTCCACTAGCGCTACCCTTCCCCGACATGCCAGCAATCGAGGGTGTTGAGCTGCGCGTGGCGCAGGCGCGGTACAAGGATTGGGATCGTGCGGATCTTACCTTTATCGCGCTAGCAGAAGGC
>DMWU01000068.1 GCA_003483125.1 Erythrobacter sp.
CGGTGTGCTTGGTCCGTCGGCTGGCGAAGCCTTTGCCAGCCTTCCCAAGGCAACGCCGACGGATCTGGATAATGCACTGGAGGCGGCAAGTCGCGGCTTCAAGGCGTGGCGCGCCACTTCTGCAGACCGGCGCGAGGCCGTGCTGCGCAAGGGTGCGGCCCTTATCCGCGAGAGGGCAAAAGACATTGGCGCTGCAATCACGCGCGAGCAGGGCAAACCGATCAAGGAAGCGATTGGCGAGGTTGTTTACTGCGCCATGCTGCTGGAATTCTATGCCGGCGAGTGCAAGCGGCTATATGGCAAGACGTTGGTACGCCCTGATGGGCAACGCGTCGAAGTGCGGCATGAGCCCGTTGGTCCTGTCGCGGGCTTCGCGGCCTGGAATTTCCCAGCCATCAATGTGATGCGCAAGGTAGGTGGTCCGCTCGCTGCGGGTTGCTCGGCTATAGTCAAGCCATCCGAAGAAACGCCCGCTGGCGGGCTTGGCATCGTGCAAGCGCTGCTTGATGCCGGCGTCCCGGGCGATGCGTGCCAAGTGGTCTTCGGGGTGCCTGACGAGGTGAGCCGCCACCTGCTTGCCAGCCCGGTGATCCGCAAGGTCACCTTCACTGGCTCGACTGCCGTGGGCAAACATCTTGCCAAGCTGGCGGCGGACGACCTCAAGCGCACCACGATGGAACTGGGCGGTCATGGGCCCGTCCTGGTCTTTAACGATACCGATATTGACCGCACACTCGATGTCATGGCCGCGACCAAATATCGCAATGCAGGGCAGGTTTGCGTCAGTCCCACGCGCTTCCTGGTCGAAGAGGATGTGTTTGAACGTTTCCGCGATGGATTTGTAGAACGGGCTAAGGCGGTAAAGGTTGGCAATGGCTTTGATGCTGACACGCAAATGGGCCCAATGGCTAGCGAGCGCGGGCCTGACGGCCTGCAGGCCAAGATCAATGATGCGAAAGAGAAAGGCGCAAAGCTGCTGGCTGGCGGCAGTCGCATCGGCAACCAGGGCTTCTTCCACGAACCCACGGTGCTCAGCGAAGTTCCGCTCGATGCCGAGATCATGAATGAAGAGCCATTTGGACCGGTCGCCTTGATCAACCCCATGCCGGACGAGCAAGCGATGATCGAAGAGGCGAACCGATTGCCATATGGCCTCGCGGCTTATGCCTGGACCCAAGACAGCGCGCGTCGCATGCGTATTGCCAGCGAGGTCGAGGCTGGCATGGTCGCGATCAATGGCGCAGGGGTTAGCGCAGTCGATGCACCATTCGGCGGCGTCAAATGGTCAGGCTATGGGCTTGAAGATGGTGCAGAGGGGGTTGCGGCCTGTTTGGTGTCGAAAACCGTCCATGAATCTGCATAATGCCGCCTGAAGGGGAGGATTGATCATGAAAACGCGCGCAGCCGTTGCCTTTGAGGCGAAGAAACCGCTCGAGATCGTAGAAGTTGACCTGGAAGGCCCCAAAGAGGGCGAAGTGCTGGTCGAGATCATGGCGACCGGCATTTGTCACACCGATGCCTATACACTTGACGGCTTTGACAGCGAAGGCATTTTCCCGAGCATACTGGGCCATGAGGGTGCAGGTATCGTGCGCGAAATTGGTGCGGGCGTAACCAGCGTCCAGCCAGATGATCACGTGATCCCGGCCTACATCCCTGAATGCAGGCAATGCAAAAGCTGCCTCAGCCAGAAGACCAATCTGTGCACTGCCATTCGCGATACGCAGGGCAAGGGCGTGATGCCCGATGGCACGAGCCGTTTCAGCTATAAGGGCGAGACGATCTATCACTACATGGGTTGTTCGACCTTCTCGAACTTCACTGTCCTGCCGGAAATTGCTGTCGCAAAGATTCGCAAGGATGCCCCGTTCGATACCTCCTGCTACACCGGCTGCGGTGTCACGACAGGCATAGGGGCCGTGATCAATAATGCAGAGGTTGAACCGGGCTCGACGGTCGTTGTCTTCGGGCTAGGCGGGATCGGCCTGAACGTAATCCAGGGCGCAGTATTAGCGGGCGCAACGCAGATCGTTGGCGTCGACATCAATCCCGACAAGGCACCTTGGGGCGAGAAGTTCGGCATGACCCACTTCGTCAATCCCAAGGATCATGGCAATCTGGTGGAGCATCTCGTCAATCTGACGGGCGGCGGTGCGGATTACAGCTTTGACTGCACTGGTAATACCGATGTGATGCGCGACGCGCTCGAATGCTGTCATCGCGGCTGGGGCACCAGTGTAATTATTGGCGTTGCGGAAGCTGGTAAGGAAATCTCGACACGGCCATTTCAGCTTGTGACCGGCAGGGTCTGGAAAGGCAGCGCCTTTGGCGGAGCGCGCGGCCGCACTGATATCCCGAAAATGGTCGACTGGTATATGAATGGGAAGATTGAAATTGACCCTATGATTACCCATCGATTGAGCCTGGAAGAAATCAATAAAGGCTTTGACCTGATGCATGCTGGCGAGAGTATTAGAAGCGTGGTAATTTATTGAATATGAAGAAAATTAATCTCGATGAGAAGTTCGGCCTATTTGGCGAACAATGGTCGCCCAAGCTGGTCACCCGATACAATCAGAACGAAGTACGCCTGAGCAAGCTGGAAGGAGAATTTCACTGGCATCATCACGCCAATACGGACGAGCTGTTCCTGGTTGTAGAAGGCGAACTTGAAATCGATTTCGAAGATCGAACCGAGACCCTGCAGCCCGGCGAAATGATCGTTGTGCCTGCGGTTACAGAACATCGCCCCAGGGCAATAAAGGGCGAGGTAAAAGTCTTGGTGATGGATGCCGATGGTACGCCAAATACTGGGGATGAGGCGACCGCTGCCATAGTGAATGAAATCTGATTGATGCGAGGTGAGGCAGGTCTTTTCGAGGATTTGGATTCGCTAGGGATCGCACACGAACTGCACGAACATCAGGCGGTATTCACCGTTGACGAAAGCCGCCACATCAAGGCGGATATACCCGGCGAGCATACCAAGAACCTGTTTCTGAAGGATGCCAAAGGTGCCTATTGGCTGCTCACGGTTCCGGCCGAAGCGCGAGTGAACCTGAAAGCACTGCCTGATGCCATCGGGTGCAAGCGCGTGAGTTTTGGCAAGGCTGAGGATATGGAGCGGTTGATCAAGATCGCGCCTGGTTCAGTCACGCCGCTCGCGATGATCAATGCTCAACCGGGTAGCATCGCTGTGGTGCTGGATACTGGATTGGCGGCTGCTGACCGCGTCAACGTCCATCCGCTGCGCAATACAGCGACGATTGGCCTTTCCGGCGCAGATATCATGTTCCTTCTTGCCCATTGGGGGCATGAGCCAAGGGCAGCAGCAATTCCGAAGGTTGAAGGCTAGGCCTGAACCACCTTCTGTTCGATTGCTCCAAAGATCGAGTGATTGTCCTTGTCGCGCATTTCGACACGGACAGTATCGCCTGGAGCCATGAAGCGGGTCTTGGCCTCGCCCTCGTAGATAGTCTCGATCATGCGGATTTCTGCAATGCAGCTATAGCCAAGCCCGCCTTCGGCTAC
>DMWU01000037.1 GCA_003483125.1 Erythrobacter sp.
CTGGCCTTACCAAGGACCAGCTTGAGGTGAGCGGTGCAGGCTTGCCAGCCATGATGAAGCTGCTCACCGAAACGCCGCTTGCGACGATCAAGGCCTATATGGCGGCGCAAATGCTTGTTAATGGCGCGCCGCTTCTGTCGAGCGAACTCGATGCAGCTGTGTTTGAATTCTATGGCAAAACGATTGCCGGGCAGGAAGAACAGCGCGAGCGCTGGAAACGCGCGATCGCTACAGTCGAAGGGCAATTGGGCGAGCAGTTGGGTGCATTGTATGTCGAGCGTTTCTTTCCGCCAGAAAGCAAGGCACGCATGCAGGAGCTGGTCGGAAACTTAAAGATTTCGATGGCAAATTCGCTCGCAGCAAATGAGTGGATGACCGAGGCAACCATCGCTCAAGCAAAGGCTAAACTCGACGGTTTTGTTCCTATGGTCGGCTATCCCGATGAGTTTGAGACCTATGAGGGTCTGGAAATCTCCGCTGATGATCCAGTCGCAAATGCGATCAATACAATCCAGTGGGGGAATGCTGATGCGCTTTCGCGCCTCGGCACGCCTGTCGACCCCAGCGAGTGGGGCATGCTACCCCAAACGGTGAACGCCTATTATTCGCCATTGACCAACCGGATTGTCTTCCCCGCTGCGATCCTGCAGCCGCCATTCTTCAATGCCAATGCCGATCCGGCAGTCAATTATGGTGGGATCGGCGCGGTGATCGGGCACGAGATCGGCCATGGATATGACGATCAGGGCTCGCAATTCGATGCCAAAGGCAAGCTGCGCAATTGGTGGCAGGATGCTGATCGTGAAGGTTTCGAGCAATATACCGAGCGCATGGCTGAATATATCGAGGCCTATTGCCCGGTCGACAGCCCCGAAGGCCCAGTCTGTCTACGCGGCCGCCAGTCGATGGGCGAAACTCTTGGCGATGTGGTCGGCCTGCAGATGGCCTATCGCGCCTATCGTCTTTCACTGAATGGTGAAGAAGCCCCGGTGATCGACGGCCTGACAGGCGACCAGCGGTTCTTCCTTGGCTTTGCACAAATCTGGCGCGGAATGGAGCGCGAGGAAAGCCTGCGCAACCGCGTGATGACCGCGAACCACCCCCCGGGCACTTTCCGCCTGAACAACGCCGTGCGCCATAACGACGCATGGTACGAAGCGTTCAATGTCGGTCCGGAGCACAAGCTTTACCTGCCGCCGGAAGAGCGCATCAAAATCTGGTAAATTCAATGCATAGCCGCGCCTGTATCCACGGGCGCGGCCAACAATGCATTGACAATATCGGCGCGCCAGCCAAGAGCCGCAGCCGATGACTTGGCTACAAATACTGCTGATTGCGGTCGTGCAGGGGATTTCGGAATTTCTCCCGATTTCCTCCTCCGGCCACCTCATCCTGATTCCCTACCTCACCGATTTTCCGGATCAGGGGCCGATGATCGATGTGGCGGTGCATGTCGGATCACTACTGGCAATCATCATCTATTTCTGGCGCGATTTCCTCGGTTTGGCTCGCGGCGGATTTGCCACCGTGGGTATTGGCGATGATCCACAGCAACGTCGCCTTTTTTTGTGGGTGGTCGCAGGCACTATCCCTGCTGTGCTGTTCGGCCTGTTTTTGAAGCTAAACGGATATCTAGAGAGTTTCCGTATCACCGACCTCGTGGCGATAAACCTGATCGTTTATGGAGTCCTGCTTGGTGTGGCAGATCGCTGGGGCAGGCAGGAAAAGAGCTTCGAAGACCTGACATTGCGCGATGCAATACTGGTGGGGATTGCGCAGGCTGCTGCACTCATTCCAGGTACCAGTCGTTCTGGCGTGACGATGACCATGGCGCGTTTCCTTGGCTATAAGCGGGTCGAGGCCGCGCGCTTCTCATTCCTGTTGGCGATACCAGCGGTGATGGGTGCGGGGCTACTGGCTGCGCTCGACCTGGCAGAAGCATCGGAGCAATTGCAGCTTGATGCTTTGCTGGCCGGAGTCTTCACCTTTATCTCGGCCTTCGCGACGATGGCATTCCTGATGAACTTCCTTAAAAAGGCATCGATGATGGTATTCGTGGTCTATCGTGTCGGCTTGGGGATCGCCCTGCTCGCATTTTTCTGACGGGCAAATTCAAGGAGGAGAAAGAAGGTGGCGCTGATCCTGTTGACCTTGATTGGATGCCTGGCTGGCTGGTTCGCCTCTATCGTGATGCGAAGCGAGGAAGGTCGCTTAATACTGCAGGATATGGGTGCCGGGCTCGTCGGATCGCTGGCGGTCGGGCTGGTTGCAAGCAACTTCACGCTCTTGGGCGGATTGCGCCTTGCCTCGATAGTCGCGGCTTTGGCAGGTGCCACGATTGCGGTCGCTGCGCTCTATTTCTATCGAATGCGCAAGGCGCAGTAATAGCACCAGCTAGACTGGCTCTGCGCCGCTGCCGCGCCCGCCGCGCAGAAGATATTCCTGCGTGCCGCGGTTGAGCACGTAATCGACATCGATCACTGCCGAATTGGCATAGGTGAAGCCGGGAGCGAGGTTGCGATAGAGCCGGTCGAAATCGCGCTCCACCGTCTGGCGATAGAGATCCTCGAAACTTTCGATCACGAAATAGGTCGGTTGGAGGTCGCTAATCACGTAGTCGGTCCGCATCACACGATCGACATTCAGCATAATGCG
Source organism: Erythrobacter sp. (assembly GCA_003483125.1). Classification (GTDB taxonomy): domain Bacteria; phylum Pseudomonadota; class Alphaproteobacteria; order Sphingomonadales; family Sphingomonadaceae; genus Erythrobacter. The sequence goes on from DMWU01000037.1 coordinate 2,656, forward strand.
ATTGGGGCTCTTGGCTTGGGTAGCAAACACAACTTCAGTAGGGCCTGACAATATGCCTGCGCCATAGGCTCGGATGTCGCCGGGCGCCTCTTCAATCAGGCCGAACTCCACCGTGTACCAGTAAAGCGAGCCAAGTGCCTTTAGGCGGTTGTAGCGCATCGCCTTCCAGCCGGCGCGACCATATTCCTGCATGTAGTCGGCGAATACCGGATCGGTCAGCATAGGCACGTGACCAAATACATCGTGAAACACATCGGGTTCCTGTATGTATTCGAATGTCTCGCGCGTTCGGATGAAATTGCCTGCCGGGAAGCGGCGGTTTGCCAGATGCCAGAAGAACACATGATCGGGGATCAGCATTGGTACGGGAATCACGCTCCAGCCGGTAAGCGTGCCCAGTTCTTCAGAAAGTTTCCCGAATTCCGGCACGCCCCCGCGGCCAAGATCCAGTTTTTCCAGACCTTCCATGAAGGCCGTAGCCGCGCGTCCGGGCAAGATATTCATCTGCCGCGCGAAGAGATCATCCCAGATCTGGTTATCTTCCGAAGTATAGGCAGTCTGCGCCGGTTCTACCCAATCGTCACCGACATGGGCAGGCTTCTGGAGCGGCGCGGTAAAGACATCCGCCGGTAATTCGGGCAGGATGGTAAAATCCTGCTGTGGTTCCGTAATCGTAGCCATAGTTACAATTGCAACTATACCATGCAGATGCTCGAGAGACAATTGGGGAGTTTGTTGTGGGGGAACTAAAGCGCAAGGAATATGAAGAGCTTCTCGAGCCGCTTGAGCTTGAGCTTGTCGCCATGGCGCGCTGGGCTAGGGCAACTGGCGCACGGATATGCATTATCTTTGAGGGCCGCGACACCGCGGGAAAGGGCGGAGCCATCAGGGCAGTAAGCCAAAGGCTAAATCCGCGCCAATGTCATATTGTAGCCCTATCCAAGCCGACCGAGTCCGAGAACACCCAATGGTATTTCCAACGCTATGCCGCACACCTTCCCTCGGCTGGCGAGATTGTTCTGTTCGATCGCAGCTGGTACAATCGTGCAGGCGTAGAAAAGGTTATGGGCTTTGCGGACGACCGGCAGGTTGCAAGTTTTCTTGAGCAGGCACCGGTTTTTGAGCGGCAATTGGTCGAGGACGGAATCCTGCTGTTCAAATATTGGCTCACAACCGATCAATCCCGGCAAGAGGAACGGTTGCGCGAGCGGCTTGACGATCCGTTAAAGCGCTGGAAGCTTTCACCAATCGATCTCGCCGCTCGTGAGAAGTACCATGCCTATACCGAGGCACGAGAAGAGATGCTGCGTGCGACGCACAGCGAATGGGCGCCTTGGACAATCGTCGATTTCAATGACCAGAAGCGCGGGCGACTGACGCTGATCCGCGATTTACTCGATCGTCTGCCCGACATGAATGTCGAGCCACCAGAAATTGAGTTCCCTGATCTAGGGCACGCGCCCGAAGCTGAGAGCTATTCGGTGCTTCAACCGATCAAGAACTTTCCTATTGACTGAATTCAGGCTGCCGCACTTGCCTTTACGCATTGGCGGCCATCGCTGGCGAAGGTCCCGAGCTCGTAGCCATTTTCAGCTGTTCGCATGACAAGATGAAGTGCTTCCCCGGCAATTGCCGGGCTAACTGCACGGAAGCTGAAATTCTTAAGACTGTTCCCACCCAGTTCGCGTGAGGCCAATTGCAGCAGCAAACTCGCCATCAAAGGACCGTGGACGACCAGCCCGCGATAACGCTCGACATCGCGAGCATAGGGCAGGTCATAATGGATGCGATGGGTGTTGAAAGTGAGGGCCGAATAACGAAACAAGAGCCGCGGATCAGGCGTGATCTGCCTATGCACGTCCCATGCTGCGGGGGCGAACGAGCCCTCGCCAGATTGCGGCGGCGTCAGCGGAGCGTCAGGCTCGACTGCATCGCGATAGACCAGCGTTTGCTTCTCCCGGATTGCCTCAACGCCATCTGAGGAGGTCAGATGCTCGACCTCGACAAAGCCGAGCTTACCGCTCTTTCCCTCTTTCTCTGCGATTGAGGAGATACGGCTCACCCGCACGATAGTGCCGCCAATCGAAAGCGGATTGGCGAAGGTGATATCGCTTGCCGCCCACATCCGGCGGGGTAAGGGGATGGGCGGGAAAAAGCTGCCTTCGCTGTCATCACGCCGTGGATGTCCGTCCTCGCCCAATTGTGCGCCGGCTGCCTCAGGCGTGCAGAGGCAAAAGTGGGCGCCCTGCGGCATTACGCCATCTGCTGGCATGTCGAGATCGAATGTCGCCAGCCAGCGTCGTGCCAAGGCAGGATCAAGGGTATCGCCTTGTGCTACTTCTCGGCCCAGCCAGGCATCCCAGTCGCCCATCAGGCTGCGCGCTCGAAGATAGCGGCCATGCCTTGCCCGCCGCCGATACACATAGTCTCGAGGCCATAGCGCACTTCGCGCCGCTGCATTTCATGAGCCATATCGGCAAGGATGCGCCCGCCTGTCGCACCAATCGGATGGCCCAGCGAAATGCCCGACCCATTGACGTTGAGGATATCGCGGCGGCCATCATCATCCGACCAGCCCCACCCCTTGAGTACTGCCAGAACCTGAGGTGCGAATGCCTCGTTCAATTCGACCAGGCCAATGTCGTCCCAACTGATACCGGTGCGTGCAAAGAGGCGCTCGACTGCCGGGACTGGTCCGATACCCATACGGCTGGGATCACAACCGGCAGCAGCCCAGCCATTGAACCACAGCATGGGTTCAAGGCCCAATTTCTCTAGCTTGTCTTCTGCCACGACCAGGCAGGCCGCTGCCGCATCATTCTGCTGGCTGGCATTGCCTGCCGTCACAATCGCATCGGGATCACGCCTGGTATCGATGGCGCGCAAGGCGCCAAGAGAATCTAACGATGCATCTGCGCGATAGCCCTCGTCGCGATCAAAAATCTTCGGGTCGCCGCGACGTTGTGGCACCTCGACCGGGACAAGCTGTTCGTCAAACTTACCTTCATCCCAGGCCTTTGCGGCATTCTGGTGCGAACGCACAGCAAATGCGTCAGCCGCCTCGCGGGTGATGTCATAATCCTTGGCGAGGTTTTCGGCAGTCTCGATCATACCGGTTATTACCCCAAACCGCTCGATCGGCTGGCTCATCAGCCGTCCTCGCGTCAGCCGGTCGTGCAGCTTCATATCGCCCATGCGCACACCGCCGCGCAAATCGGTGGTGTAATGTTCGACATTGGACATGCTTTCGCAGCCACCCGCTACAACCATGTCTGCCATTCCGGTTTCGACCATCATGGCCGCGGTGGCGACAGCCTGCAGACCCGATCCGCAGCGCCGGTCAAGCTGGAAGCCGGGTACCTCCAGCGGAAGATCGGCTGCGAGCCACGACCAGTGGCCGATCGCAGGCGCCTC
>DMWU01000143.1 GCA_003483125.1 Erythrobacter sp.
TCCTCGAGCAGTTTGCACTCGAAACAGACGGAATGACATTGGCCGGTATGCTCAATGTCGCCAAATTGGCGGGGAGTGAGCGGATTGCGACGAGGGATATTGCTGATGCCATTCGTATGGATCGATTGGGCACCAGGCGAAATCCCTGGAAGTCCGAAATCATGCGTGGCCGCATTTCGCGAGCGAAGGAAATCATCTCACGGCGGATAAAAGGCCAGGAGCGCGCGGTCGAAAAGGCGATCGACATCTTGGTCCGCTCGATTGTCGGGCTTTCAGGCTCGCAGACGAGCTCTCGACACAGTCGCCCGCGCGGGGTGCTTTTCCTTGCTGGACCTACGGGGGTAGGCAAGACCGAACTGGCCAAGGCGATCACGGAACTCCTGTTCGGTGAAGACACGGCCTGTCATCGCTTCGACATGTCCGAGTTTATGGAGGAAAATTCCATCAACAGGATGATTGGCGCCCCGCCTGGTTATCCGGGGCATGAGCATGGTGGCCAGTTGGTGAATGCCATGCACAAGAAACCCTTCAGCGTTGTCTTGTTTGACGAGGTCGAAAAGGCTCACCCGCGAATTCTCGACATGTTCCTGCAGATACTGGACGAGGGCAGGTTGACGGATTCGAGAGGGTCGACTGCCTACTTTTCGGAAGCCCTGATAATATTCACTTCGAATATCGGGATGATCGGCAAAGATCATACGCAGAATCTCGGCATGAATATCCTACCCGGTGACAGCTATTCGGAACTTGAGCAGAAACTGATCGAAGCAATCCGCGATCATTTCAAACTCGAATTGCACCGTCCCGAACTCTACAACCGCCTAGGCCAGAACATCATCGCTTTTGAATTTATCGATGGAAGGGTCGCGTATGAGATATTCAAGGCGATCGTTGGGCGAGTGAATGATGTTGTCAGGGCCGAACATGGCGTTGAAGTCAAGATTGAAGAAACGGCAATGAACGATCTGATCGACCTTTGCCTAACAGACTGGTTTGAGGGCGGGCGTGGCATAGCCAACCGGATTGAAACCCACTTTATCAATCCGCTGTCCCGGGAGATTTTTAATCTTCAACCGAAAAGACTGATCACGGTAAAGTCGGCTGAAGAGACTGATGGCCGGACAAAGTTGGAGTGCACTGCCAAATAAGGTCAGGCTGACGATATTTGCTGGCCTTTGGGCTATCTTCTTATTGTAGCAGGCCATCCAGACTGCCACGGTTATCAACGATGATTCGCGACAGATTTCTTAAGACAGAGGGCATCCATAATTTCCGCGATTATGGCGGATATGCGGTACAGGGTGGCGGGCGTGTGAAGCCGGGCCTACTGTTCCGTTCTGGCCAGCATTATAATGCCAGCGAAGATGATCTGGCCGTCGTGCACGAGCTTGATATTCGCACCATTATCGACTTGCGAGGGCAGAGCGAACGAGAGAGTTTTCCGTGCAAGCGGCATGGTGAATTCGGCGCGCAAGTAATCGCATTCGAAGGTGAAACCACAAGCGCGCCTCCTCACGAGGAAGCTGCGCAGGAGGCCGGAATGACACCCCAACGCGCATTTGAGCGCATGATGGCTGTCTATACCCGTATGCCCTTGAACACAGCGATGATCTATATGTTCGGGCGTTTCCTGACTGCTCTGGATACGCGAGAGGGTGGCAGCTTGGTCCATTGCTTCGCGGGCAAGGACCGGACGGGGATTGCTGCGATGCATATCCTCCACATTTTGGGCGTTCACCAGGATGATATTGTCGAGGAATTCCTGCTGACCAATCGCGCGCCCTCGCTAGAGGTGTTGAAGGCGCAGGCGCTCCCTCGAATGGAGGCGCATCACGGCAAGCTTGAGGAGGAGGCGGTTCGCGCTCTTTTGGAAGTACGCCCTGAATATATCGCTCGGTATGTGGAATCGGTCGAGAAATCTCACGGATCGCTCGAAAACTATCAATCCGAAGTGATAGGTGTGGATGATGCACAGCGCGAACGCTTGCGCGACCGCTTCATCACGTGACATTCCGCGATCGGCTTCCCATATGGTGAGGCCGATAGGGATCACATAGACAAGAGAAAAAGACCAATGGCTACTCATCGCACCAAGATGCTCATAATCGGATCAGGCCCGGCGGGCTATTCCGCTGCGATTTATGGCGCGCGTGCCATGCTGGAGCCAATCGTGGTGCAGGGATTGCAGCCCGGCGGCCAGCTGACCATTACCACCGATGTCGAAAACTATCCCGGCTTTGCCGATGTCATCCAGGGCCCATGGCTTATGGAGCAGATGCAGAAACAGGCAGAACACGTTGGTACGCGGATGATGTGGGATACGATTGTCGAAGTAGATGTCGAGGGCGGGCCGCCATTTCGTGCAGTGGGCGATAGCGGCGATGAGTATATTGGCGATACGCTGGTGATTGCGACTGGCGCGCAGGCCAAATGGCTGGGCGTGCCCGGGGAACAGGAGCTTGGCGGTAAGGGCGTGAGCGCCTGTGCGACCTGCGATGGCTTCTTTTATCGCGGCAAGAAAGTTGCCGTAATCGGCGGCGGTAATACTGCTGTCGAGGAGGCGTTGTACCTTACCAATCACTCAGACGATGTGACGCTGATTCACCGTCGAGATGAACTGCGCTCCGAAAAGATCCTGCAAGAACGCCTGTTCGCTTCCGACAAAATCACACCCGTGTGGAACAAGACGGTCGAGAGTTTTGAGGCAGGTGAGGACGGC
>DMWU01000188.1 GCA_003483125.1 Erythrobacter sp.
CCTACAGCCACAATAGTGCCGGCAACTTCCAGACCCAGAATCGGTGAGGCGCCCGGCGGAGGCGGATAGTGGCCTGCTCTCTGGATGCAATCAGGCCGGTTGACGCCGGCATAGGCGACTTTGATCAGCACCTCTTCCGGCCCGGGCGAAGGGACTTGCGTGTGCCCTAAATTCAGCACATCGGGCGCGCCAGGCGCTTCAAAATCGACAAATTCCATCTCTTCCGGAAGTACTTGAACCATTCTCTCTCCGTATTGCGATGTCAGGTCGCCGCTCGAGCCAAGGCGCCGCGTTCGCTTTTCCCAAAAATTCAAAGGGCAATTAGCTGGGCGCCGGATTGACAGCAAGCCATCTGGCTTGCGATCATGTGAATCGATGGATGAAGATGATCGCCCACGGCCCAAAGGGGATGCAGCGAGCAAGCTCGCAGGTGAAGATCTATCTCCTTATTCGCAGGACGAGCTCGAAGAGCGGATCGAAATTCTCAAGGCCGAGATTGCGCGGGTGGAAGCTCATCGCGACAAGGCCTCTGCCCATCGCACTGCCGCCGAGGCACTATTCAGGAAGCCGGGCTCGTGACGATACAGGCCGCCCCGATTGGCAATTCACGAGGGGCTGCCCATATAGATGAAGTTAACCTTGTTCCTGCATACTATCCCCCTAAGGTGGAGTCGCTTTTGGCCCATCCAAACCGCAAAAGAGACATGATTTATGCCTAGCTTCGCACAGAATCTCGAAAGAACGCTGCACAATGCGCTCGCAAACGCGTCGCAGCGTAGGCATGAATATGCCACTCTCGAGCATCTGCTGCTGGCACTGGTCGACGATGAAGACGCGGCGCAGGTCATGGCTGCATGCGGTGTGGACCTTGCCGAGTTGGGCGAAGTTGTGAAGCAATATCTCGACCAGGAATATCAATCTCTGAAGACAGAGGATGATGCCGACCCGCAGCCAACAGCTGGCTTCCAGCGAGTGATCCAACGCGCGATCCTGCACGTACAATCATCTGGCAAGGACACGGTCACCGGCGCAAATGTGCTCGTCGCCCTATTCTCTGAGCGCGACAGCTATGCCGTTTACTTCCTGCAGCAGCAGGACATGAGCCGGCTCGATGCCGTAAGTTATATCAGCCATGGGATTGGAAAAGGTGGCAGGCAGCTCGAATCGAAGCCTGCACAAGGCGCCGAAGGACCCACAGGCGATGAAGGCGAAGCGCCCAAGGATGGCAGCAAGAAGGAAACTGCGCTTGCCCAGTACACGGTCAATCTCAATGCCAAGGCAGAGGCCGGCAAGGTCGACCCCCTGATCGGTCGCGGTCCCGAAGTTGACCGAACGGTTCAGATCCTGTGCCGCCGCAGCAAGAATAACCCGCTCTATGTTGGTGATCCGGGCGTCGGCAAAACTGCGATCGCAGAAGGCCTGGCCCGCAAGATCGTTGAAGGCGATGTGCCCGAAGTATTGCAGCCAGCCGTGATCTACTCTTTGGACATGGGCGCATTGCTCGCAGGTACACGCTATCGCGGTGACTTCGAGGAGCGCCTCAAACAGGTCGTGGCAGAGCTTGAACAAATGCCCGATGCAATCCTGTTTATCGATGAAATTCATACTGTTATTGGCGCCGGTGCGACAAGCGGCGGAGCAATGGACGCCTCCAACTTGCTCAAGCCAGCCCTTTCAGGCGGTACGATCCGCTGCATCGGCTCGACCACCTACAAGGAATTTCGTAACCACTTCGAGAAAGACCGTGCATTGTTGCGCCGGTTCCAGAAGATCGATGTGAACGAGCCAACGGTTGATGAGACAATCAAGATCCTAAAGGGCCTGAAGACCGCTTTCGAAGAACATCACAAGGTCAGGTATACGCCCGATGCGCTCAAAACTGCCGTCGAACTTTCGGCGCGCTACATCAATGACCGCAAACTGCCCGATAAGGCCATCGACGTAATCGATGAGGTCGGCGCAATGCAGATGTTGGTTCCGCCGAGCCGCCGCAAGAAGAAGATTACAGCCAAAGAGATTGAAGCCGTCGTCGCGACAATGGCCCGGATCCCACCCAAGTCGGTAAGCAAGGACGACAAGAAAGCGCTCGAAAATCTCGAACGCGATCTCAAGCATGTTGTCTTTGGCCAGGACGAAGCGATCCATCGCTTGTCCACTGCGATGAAGCTGAGCCGTGCAGGCCTACGCGATCCTGACAAGCCGATCGGCAGCTTCCTGTTCAGCGGGCCTACGGGCGTCGGCAAGACGGAGGTTGCGCGCCAGCTTGCTTCAATCATGGGTATTGAGCTCAAGCGTTTCGACATGTCCGAATATATGGAGCGGCACAGCGTTTCTCGCCTGATCGGTGCACCTCCAGGATATGTAGGGTATGATCAAGGTGGTCTGCTGACCGATGCGGTCGACCAGAATCCGCATTGCGTGCTGTTGCTCGACGAGATCGAGAAGGCACACCCTGACCTCTTCAATATCCTGTTGCAGGTAATGGATAATGGCCGACTGACCGACCATCATGGCAAGACAGTCGATTTCCGCAATGTCGTTTTGATCATGACAACCAATGCAGGCGCTGCAGACATGGCGCGCCAGGGTATCGGCTTCGGCGATGTTTCCAAGGAAGATGCGGGCGAGGAAGCGGTGAAGAAGATGTTCACCCCCGAATTCCGCAACCGCCTAGATGCTATTGTACCCTTCGCCTATCTCGGCAAGAGCACGGTCGCACGCGTGGTCGACAAGTTCATCCTGCAGCTCGAGTTGCAGCTGGCCGAACAGAACGTCCACATCCAGTTTGACAAGCCTGCCCGCGAATGGCTGGCCAATAAGGGCTATGACAAGCTCTATGGTGCGCGCCCGATGGGCCGTCTACTGCAAGAGCGGATTAAGCAGCCACTGGCCGAAGAGCTGTTGTTCGGCAAATTGGCCGATGGCGGCGAGGTGCATGTCACAATCAACGATGGCGCGCCCAGCTTCGAACTTACGCCCTCGCCACCCAAGGCAAAGCCCAAGCGCAAGGCGCCCGCG
>DMWU01000118.1 GCA_003483125.1 Erythrobacter sp.
TTGCGCGTACTAGCTTTGGCATCGCAGAAGGGCGGATCGGGCAAGACTACATTGTCCGGCCATCTCGCCGTTCAGGCTCAGCGTGCAGGCGCTGGCCCGGTTGTCTTGATCGACATCGACCCACAAGGATCACTCGCCGATTGGTGGAATGAGCGCGAGGCGGAATATCCCGCTTTCGCCCAGACCACAGTGGCGCGTCTTGCCAACGACCTGCAGGTGCTGCGCCAGCAGGGATTCAAGCTGGCCGTGATTGACACTCCGCCTGCTATCACGATGGCCATCCAATCGGTTATCTCAGTCGCCGAACTGATTGTCGTTCCAACCCGCCCCAGCCCGCATGACCTGCGTGCTGTTGGTGCAACGGTTGACCTGTGCGAACGCGCCGGCAAACCGCTCGTATTCGTGGTCAACGCTGCAACGCCAAAGGCGAAGATCACTTCGGAAGCAGCCGTGGCTCTGTCACAGCATGGCACCGTTGCCCCGATCACGCTGCATCATCGCACCGATTTTGCTGCGTCGATGATCGACGGTCGCACCGTTATGGAAGTCGATCCCAATTCTTCCAGCACCGCAGAGATTACTGCTCTTTGGAAATATATCTCGGACCGTTTGGAAAAGAACTTCCGCCGTACGGTCTTCGCTGCACCAAACTCGCAATCCCAATTGCACAGTGCGCACCGTCCGGCTGGTGGGTTCGGCCGCCGGGTCGCCCAGTAAGTAGGAGGCTGGGCCATGTCAGAAACCAGCTTCGCTTCACTCAATCCCGCGCTACTGGCCCGCAAGGGTGGTGCAAAACCAGCCATGCGTCCGCAGTTGGGGCCGATTCCCGACGCCAGCGCCGACAAGTTGGAGGATCTGGGCTGGAATGACATGGGTCAGGATGGCGATGGCCAGGATACGGCAACAATCCTGCAACTGGACATTCCAAAAGCAGCCAATGAACAAGCTGGATCAGGCAAGAAGCTGCAGGCCAAGAAGGGCAAATCCGCCAATTCTGCGGCCAAGCGTGCCGCCTTTACCTTGCGCCTCGATCCCGAACGTCATCTGAAACTGCGGCTAGCATCGACAATGCAGAACCGCAGCGCACAGCAATTAGTAACCGAAGCGCTCGATGCGCTTCTCGCCGAAATCGACGAGCTCGATAGTCTCGCTGCCATGATGCAGCGCAACTGAGCAATATTCGAGGAACAAGGGGAAAAAGCATGGCCCGCAGCGCAATCCACAAGCCCAAAGTCAACTTCAAGGTTGGCCTTGCAGTAACCACGGCATTGGCCAGCGTGGCTCTGGCTGGGTGCAGCACAAGCGCGGCACCTCGCGCCGAGGCCTCTTACAGCGACGCTCAAGTTGCTTTGCGGAAGGGCAAGGTAAGTGAAGCCGTTTCGCATGCCCAAGCGGCCGTTCTGGCGGAGCCTCGCAATCCATCTTATCGCGCCGCTCTTGGTGCAGCCTATCTTGAAGCGGGCCGCTTCCAGGCTGCAGCAACCAGCTTCTCAGACGCGATCGAACTTGGTGACAGCGACCCGCGCACTGTACTGAGTTATGCATTGGCCCAGACGGCTTTGGGCAACAACGCCGCTGCGGTCAGCATGCTTGACGAGTGGCAGGGTGATATTGATCCGGCGGATCTTGGCCTTGCGCTTTCGCTAGCTGGCCAGCCCGATCGTGGCGTTCACGTTCTCGCAAACGCGCTTCGTGATGGCCAGAATACCGCCAAGGTTCGTCAGAACCTTGCATATTCATACGCATTGCAGGGCAATTGGCGCGCCGCACGCGTCATGGCTGCTGAGGATGTACCAGCCAATATGATTGATGATCGGATTGGCGAATGGGCACAGACTGCGCATTTTGAAGCTTACCAGGCGCGCGTCGCCAACCTGCTTCAGGTGCAACCAGTGGTAGATGGCGGCCAGCCCCGTCATCTCGCCCTGGTAAACTTCCCAAGCCATCAGCAAATGGTTGCTGAAGCTGCTGCAGAGGCTCCCGTTGAAACGGTAGCCGGGGAAGAAGTTGAATTGGCCGCCGTTGAGCCAGAGCAGGAAGCCCCTGTGCAGCCTGCACCGGAACAGCCCAAGCCAAGCTTCAATGAGAGCTTTGCCAAGGTTGAAGAGCCTGCTGCTCCCTCAACAACGGCTCGCGGTGTGCGCTTCGTCTCGCGCCCAGTCGTGCAAGAAGTGCCAACCTCGTCGAAACCGGCTGCAAAACCGGTTGCGAAACCATCTCGCGTTGCGGGCGCTTCTTCACAGCGCCGTATGGCTTCAACGTTTAACGGTGACAGCGCTTCGCATTTGGTGCAGCTTGGTAGCTTCTCTTCGCGTGCCTATGCAGAGCGCGCATGGGACATCTATCTTAAGCAGTATCCGGAACTTGATGGTCGCGACATGGTGATCACCAAGGCAAATGTCCGCGGCAAGACCTATTACCGCGTTTCAGCTGCCGGCTTCGGCGCTCGCAGCGCTGCCAATATGTGTCGGGCTGTAAAGGCGAAGGGCGCTGGCTGCTTCGCATATGCAGAGGGTCGCCCGCTGCCAGGTGCGGTCAATACCGGAGTTCGCGTAGCTGCACGCTAATCAATAAAAGAGTGGTCGCTTACTGCCCCCGGCGCCACAAGGCACCGGGGGCATTTCTTATGCATGAACTATTCTAAACCAGCCGAACGCCGCCCTTAAACAAAGCCGTGACACGCCCCTGCGTGGGTTGGCCATCGAATGGCGTATTACGAGCAGCTGCCTCCATCTTGCGGCGGTCAACCACCCATGGCTTGTCAGGATCGACCAGCGCAACGTCCGCCTCAAGCCCGCGTGCAATCGCGCCCGCATCTATTCCAAGCAGCCTTGCCGGATTGGTCGCCAACAATTCGAAGGCACGCGAAGTGTCAATCACGCCATCGCGAACGAGGCCAAGCGTCATTGCCAGCAGCGTCTCTGCCTCAGCCACGCCCTCTGCCGCATCGGCAAATGGCAAACGCTTCTCTTCCGGACCGCGCGGATCATGGCCTGACGCGATGACATCGATCGTTCCATCGGCAATCGCCTCAATCACAGCCTGTCTGTCATCCTCGCTACGCAATGGCGGCGATAGCCGGGCAAAGGTACGAAACTCTATCGTCGCCAAGTCTGAAAGCATGAAATGAGCTGGAGTGACCCCTGCCGTCACAGATACCCCGCGCGATTTGGCCTGTCGCACAAGCTCAAGCGCCGCTCGTGTGGTGACCTGACGCAGATGTAGCCTTGCACCTGCCATTTCAGCCAACGCTATGTCACGTGCCACCGCCAGAGATTCTGCCTCCGCAGGGGCGCTGGGTAGGCCCAGTCGTGTCGCCATCTCGCCGGCAGTTGCTGCTACATTTGCCGCCAGCCCACCGTCCTCGGCATGGCTCACAACGACAAGGTCGAGCATTGCCGCATATTGCAGCAGCCGCAGCATCACGCCCGAACTGGGAATCCAGCGCCGCCCTGTGGCGACCCCGCGTGCGCCTGCATCTTTCATCAGGGCAATCTCAGCCAGTTCGCGGCCCTCAAGCCCTCGCGTCGCAGCGGCCAGCGGGTGTACCCACAAATCCGGCTTGCCGCTCTTCGCCAGATGCGCCGTCCGCGCGGCATAATCCATTGGCATAGAGTCATCGGGCATCAGCGCGGCCCGCGTGATGCCTCCGAAATGGAAGGCTGGCTTGTCGATTGCAAACACACCCAGATCGACGAGGCCGGGGGCTATCAACTGCCCCTTGGCATCCAGCACCTTGTC
>DMWU01000249.1:0-4178 GCA_003483125.1 Erythrobacter sp.
CTCTAAAGCAAAATCCGGCGAAAATGATGATGCACAGCTGATCGACCTCAACGAAGCATCAATCTAGAAGCTAATCACCAAAGGTAAGAAGAAGGGCTACGTCACTTATGACGAACTCAACGCAGCGCTACCTTCTGACCAGATGAGCCCCGACCAGATCGAGGATATCCAGACCGCGCTTTCGGAGATGGGTGTTCAGATCGTCGAGAATGACGAAGAAGCAGAGGCCGAGGCTGAAGCCAATTCCGAAGTCGAAGAAATCAGCGTCGGTTCTGGCGACGACAAGAAGGATGCCAAGAAACCGGCCGCGGCGGCGAAAAAGCCTGCTGCGGGCGAACGCACTGATGACCCTGTTCGCATGTATCTGCGCGAAATGGGTGCTGTTGAGTTGCTCAGCCGCGAGGGCGAGATCGCAATTGCAAAACGGATCGAGGCTGGGCGCGACATGATGATCATGGGCCTTTGCGAAAGCCCAATCACATTCCACGCAATCATCCATTGGTCCGAAGCCCTCAACAATGAAGAGATGCAGTTGCGCGAGATCCTTGATCTCGATGCGATGCTTTCAAAGGAACCCCCGCCAGACAAGATGGCGGAGGATGCCGAAGACGATGATGGCGAGATCAGCGAAGAGACTGCAGGCCCATCCATCCGCGACGATGATGATGCGGATGAAACAGAGGATGCAGATGGCGAAGAGGGCGAAGAAGGCTCTTCGAAGCGCGAAGAAGAAGAGGATGAGGACAACACTCTGAGCCTCGCGCAAATGGAGGCTACTCTCAAGCCTGACGCGATCGAGCGCTTTGCGCGCATCACGAAGCATTTCAAGACCTTTGAAAAGCTCCAAGCCAATCGTGTCGAAACGCTTGCAGCCGGCAATGACTTCCCTCCTGCCAAGGAGAAGAAGTATGAAAAGCTACGCGAAGAGCTGACCGCAGAGGTTGAAAGCGTGCAGTTCCACGCTACTAAGATCGAATTCCTGGTCGACAATCTCTACGCCTTCAATCGGCGCCTTACGGCGCTGGGCGGGCAAATGCTGCGACTTGCCGAACGGCATAAGGTCAAGCGTGTCGATTTCCTCAAAGCCTATATCGGCCATGAAATGGACGAGGACTGGCTCAAGGAAAACGCCAAGAAAGACAAGAAATGGGCGGCCTTCGCAGAGAAGGAAGCAGATGCGATCGATCGTATCCGCACAGAAATCGCCGATATTGCTAGCCAAACTGGCATGTCGCTGTCGGAATTCCGTCGGATCGTAAACATGGTGCAGAAAGGCGAGCGTGAAGCGCGTATCGCAAAGAAGGAAATGGTTGAGGCCAACCTGCGCCTCGTGATTTCCATCGCCAAGAAATACACCAATCGCGGCTTGCAGTTCCTTGACCTGATCCAGGAAGGGAACATCGGCCTGATGAAGGCGGTCGACAAGTTCGAATATCGCCGTGGCTATAAGTTTAGCACCTATGCGACCTGGTGGATCAGGCAGGCAATTACACGCTCAATCGCCGATCAGGCGCGCACGATCCGTATTCCGGTCCATATGATCGAAACGATCAACAAGCTGGTGCGTACCTCGCGCCAATTCCTGCACGAGGAAGGACGTGAGCCGACGCCTGAGGAAATGGCCGCACGCCTTTCCATGCCGTTGGAAAAGGTTCGCAAGGTAATGAAGATTGCGAAGGAGCCTATCAGCCTTGAAACGCCAATCGGTGACGAAGAAGATTCTCACCTGGGTGATTTCATCGAGGATAAGAACGCCGTTATCCCGGTCGATGCGGCGATTCAGGCAAACCTGAAGGAAACCGTCACTCGCGTACTTGCCTCACTCACCCCGCGTGAAGAACGCGTGCTGCGCATGCGTTTTGGTATCGGGATGAACACCGATCACACGCTTGAAGAGGTCGGACAGCAATTCTCGGTGACCCGCGAACGTATCCGTCAGATCGAGGCAAAGGCACTGCGCAAGCTCAAGCATCCGAGCCGCAGTCGCAAGATGCGCTCATTCCTCGATCAATAGGGAAAACCCAAAACCTAAAGATTAAGCCCCGCAATGCCGGGGCTTTTTCTTTGCCTGAGAGCCGGCTTCTACCCCCGCTCCGCTTGTACAAATTGATATATCTCAATGACATTTTCGGTCGGGTGGCGATTCTGCTTTCAATGGCATTAACCAGGAAAAGGAGGAGGTCATGAGTAAGCTTATTCGTCGCGGAAACCTGTTCGACGATTTCTTTCGGGATTTTCCATTTGGTTGCCAAGTTGCGCCTCTGCATGGCGATCCATTGCCACAATCTGGCCGGATCAAGATCGATGTGAAGGAGAATAACGGCAACCTGATTGTTCAGGCCGAAGTTCCCGGCGTAAAAAAGAGGATATCGATGTCTCGGTCGACCGGAACATGCTGACAATCAGCGCAAAGGTCGATCAGTACGATGCAGACGCGGAGAATGATAACGTTCTGCATTCCGAACGTTACTATGGCGAAGTTCAGCGCAGTATCACGCTGCCGAGCGACACAGTGTCTGACCAGGCCGAGGCCAAGTACGAGAATGGCATTCTCACTCTTACGATTCCAAAGGCCGACGCGCAGACCACAAGAAAGGTGACAGTAAACTAGGCAACGCAAATCTGGCGGCAGGGTCTGTGCCCTAAGGTAAATCATGCGTGATCGCCCGTGGACAAGCGCAATTTTGGGTGGCAGTTCCGTGCAATCATCACTATGTCGCGAGCATGCGTATCGCCATTGCTTCAGACCACGCCGCTATTGAGCTCAAGACCCAACTGCGCGAGTGGCTGATTGTAGAAGGTCATGAGGTTGCCGACCTTGGTCCCGAGACGACTGAAAGTGTCGACTATCCCGACTATGGCTACAAGCTGGCTGAGGTCGTTGCCGATGGCACGGCCGAGCGTGGAATTGCCTTGTGTGGTAGCGGGATCGGCATCTCGATCTCGGTCAACCGCAACCCGTCCGTTCGCTGTGCCCTGGTATCAGAGCCGCTTTCGGCTGCGCTTTCGCGCGAACATAATGACGCAAACTGTATTGCCATCGGCGCACGCTTGACCGGCGTCGACATGGCAAAGGCCTGCGTAAACACATTCCTCGCTACAGAATTCGCCGGCGGGCGCCACCAGCGCCGCGTAGACAAACTTTCCAACCCTAGCTGCTGAGTATTCGTCTGATGAGCACCGCGCCTTCAATAAATACCGATATCATGCACCGCTTCTGGCACGATGATCTTGCAACTGCAGACCCGGAAGTTGCCGGGGCGATTGCCAATGAACTGAAGCGCCAGCAGAACAAGATTGAGCTGATCGCATCCGAAAACATCGCCTCCAAGGCCGTTCTTGAAGCGGCAGGAAGCGTCTTCACCAACAAATATGCCGAAGGCTATCCGGGCAAGCGCTATTATGGCGGCTGCGAGTATGCGGATGTGGTAGAAACTCTGGCAATTGACCGCGCCAAGCAGTTGTTTGGATGCGATTTTGCTAACGTCCAGCCCAATAGCGGCTCACAAATGAACCAGGCAGTGTTCCTGGCCCTGTTGAACCCTGGCGACACCTTTATGGGCCTCGATCTCAATTCCGGTGGGCACCTCACCCACGGTTCCCCCGTCAACATGAGCGGTAAATGGTTCAATCCCGTCGCCTATGGCGTACGCAAGGATGACGAGTTGATCGATATGGATGAGGTCGCGACGATTGCACGCGAGCATAAGCCAAAGATCATCATCGCTGGCGGGACCGCCTATTCTCGCGTTTGGGATTTCAAGCGTTTCCGCGAAATTGCGGATGAAGTTGGCGCCTATCTCATGGTCGATATGAGCCATATTTCAGGGCTGGTCGCAGGTGGGGCGCACCCTTCCCCCTTCCCGCATGCTCATGTCGTAACCACTACAACTCATAAGAGCTTGCGCGGCCCCCGTTCCGGCGTGATCCTATGGGATGACGAGGAACTAACCAAGCCGCTCAACATGGCCGTATTCCCAGGCCTACAAGGCGGACCTTTGATGCATATCATCGCCGCAAAGGCCGTTGCATTCCGCGAGGCTCTTCGCCCAGAGTTCAAGACCTATGCCCATGCAATCGTCGAAAATGCGCGCGCATTGGCTGCGAGCCTTGAGGAAAATGGCTTGCGAATTGTCGCAGGCGGGGCCGACAATCATTCAATGCTGGGCGACCTGCCT
>DMWU01000249.1:4425-5417 GCA_003483125.1 Erythrobacter sp.
TGGCCTGCGGATCGTCTCTGGCGGCACTGACAATCATTCAATGCTGGTCGACCTGACTGCAAAGGATGTTACCGGTAAGTCCGCAGAGGCTGGTCTCGACCGCGCATGGCTCACTTGCAACAAGAATGGCATTCCATTTGATACGCGCAGCCCCTTCGTGACCAGCGGCGTACGCTTGGGTCCGCCAGCGGGTACGACGCGTGGATTTGGCGTTGCCGAGTTCCGCAAAGTGGGCGCCCTCATTGCCGAAGTCGTAGAAGGGCTTGCAAAGAACGGGCCGGAGGGCGATGCTCAGGTTGAGGAAAGCGTACGGAATCGTGTGAACGAATTGTGTGAAGCTTTCCCGGTGTACCCGTAAGCTTGAGGATTGAGATTATGCCCCCGCAAGACCCGAAAGAACCTGATCACCAGGATCATCAGCTGATCCCTGACGCAACCGCCGAAATCAAAGGCATTGCCAAGGAAGGGATGAAACACCCTTCGACCAAGCCGGTCCTGGCTGGTGCGGCCGTCGGTGCAGTCGCTGGATGGATCCTTCCAGTGGTCGGCCCAATCATTGGCGGCGTCGCCGGTGCCGGAATAGTGCTTTACAAGCGAGTGAGGCCGTAAGCGTCTCCCAATGCGTTGCCCATTCTGCGCCCATGAGGATAGCCAGGTAAAAGACAGCCGGCCGACTGAGGATAATGCCTCGATCAGGCGTAGGCGCCAATGTTCCAGCTGTGGGGCGCGCTTTACCACTTTCGAGCGCGTGCAATTGCGCGAAATCACCGTGGTAAAGAGCGGTGGCGAAGGCCAAAGCGCCCGCCGCGAGAATTTCGACCGCAGCAAGCTTGAGCAATCGGTGAGTCTCGCCTGCCGAAAACGTGGCGTGAGTCAGGAGCAGATTGACCAATTGGTTTCTGGCATCCAGCGCCAGGTCGAAACAGCAGGTGAATCCGAGGTATCCTCTTCACGCATTGGCGAAATGGTGATGCACGGACTGCGCCAGCTGG
>DMWU01000131.1 GCA_003483125.1 Erythrobacter sp.
CGGAAGAAATGGTTCGAAACATGTCCCCCGTCAGCATTCATGAGACAGATTGAGGTTATTGGATAGAGGAGTGTTTGGTCTCATCTGGTTGGTTTGTTTTAGGCGGCGAGCTTGCGGTGAAGCAAGCGCCTTTGTTCAAGTGTTTGTCGTTTGATCCTTTCTCTTCGTTGGATGATGACTGTGGCTCTGCCGAAGTAGGCGTCGGCCGGTGTGACGTTGTCGAGGCTTTCGTGGTAGCGCTGGTGGTTATAGTGCTCGAAGCGATTAAGAAGGGTTCCCGAGCGGTCATACGCGTGGCACAGTGCGAGAGCTACGATGATTGCTGGAAGGATATTTCGATGAATCTCGAGTTCACGGCCGAAGAATTGGCTTTCCGAGACGAAGTGCGGGCTTTTATAAGCGAGAACTACCCCAAACAACTGACAAGCGACGTAATGCGTGATGATCTGGCGCCAGAAGACTTGGTCGCTTGGCACAAGGTCCTGGGTCAAAAGGGGTGGTCGGTCCCAGCTTGGCCAGTCGAATATGGCGGCACCGGGTGGACACCGACGCAACGCTACATCTGGTCGGAAGAGAACGCTCGCGTAAATGCTATCATGCCGCTTCCTTTTGGCGTCTCGATGGTTGGCCCGGTGATCTACACATTCGGCAATCAGGCGCAGAAAGACCAACACCTTCCTGGTATTCGCAGCGGTGATGTTTGGTGGTGCCAAGGCTATAGTGAACCTGGTGCCGGATCCGATCTCGCGTCACTCAAGACTACCGCGGTGCGAGATGGTGATTACTATGTTATCAATGGCCAAAAGACTTGGACCACCTTGGCACAGCACGCCGATTGGGGGTTCTTCCTTTGCAGGACTGATCCCGATGCGGCGAAGCCTCAAGAAGGCATCAGCTTCATTCTAATCGACATGAACACGCCAGGGGTCGAGGTGCGACCGATCAAGCTGATCGATGGTGGCTATGAAGTAAATGAGACCTGGCTCACGGATGTTCGCGTTCCCGTCGAAAACTTGGTGGGTGAGGAGAATAAGGGCTGGACCTATGCAAAATTTCTGCTTGCCCACGAGCGTAGCGGGATTGCCGGAGTTGCAAGATCGAAGCGAGGTGTCGAAAAATTACGAGATATCGCTCAGAACGAGCTTCTAGATGGCCAGCCACTCATTAATGACTTTGATTTTGCACGCAAAGTTAGCCAGCTGGAAATCGATCTGGCAGCACTTGAGATAACAGAGCTTCGTACTCTTGCCAGCGAACAAGCTGGGAAGGGGCCTGGTCCGGAGAGCTCGATCCTCAAGATCAAGGGGACCGAAATCCAGCAGCGCCTTACCGAGTTAACGCTCGAGGCAGTCGGTAATTATGGCACGCCGATGTATGCCAGTATCGCCGATGCCGGATCGAACGAATATCCGGTTGGCCCGGAATATGCGCAGCATGCGGCTCCCACCTATTTCAATATGCGCAAGACTTCGATCTATGGTGGTTCGAATGAGATTCAGCGTAACATCATCACGAAAATGATTCTCGGGCTGTAAAGCCAGGGACGATTTGGAGACAGTCAGTGGATTTCAATTTCACCGAAGAGCAAGAGATGGTGCGCGATGGCCTCTCGCGGCTGGTTAGAGAGCAGTATGATATCGAGACGCGTCGAACCGTTGCGGAAAGCGAGAGCGGTTGGCGTCCAGAGATTTGGGCCCAAATTGCCGAACTGGGCCTGCTGGGCATGCCTTTCTCGGAAGAGGATGGCGGCTTTGGCGGTGGTCCCATTGATGCCATGATTGTGATGGAGGAGTTTGGCAAAGGCCTTGTGGTCGAGCCATTTGTACCCACCGTCGTATGTGCAGGCGGATTCCTCAAACATGCAGGCACGGACGCCCAAAAGGAGGAGCATATCGGCGGTATCGTTGACGGTAGCAGCATATTCGCATTTGCATATGCAGAACCGCGCGGCCGCTATGATTATTCCGATCTGGAATCTACGGCCAGAAAAGACGGAAATGGCTATGTCTTGAACGGGCATAAGGCGGTCGTAATTGGCGCTCCTTGGTCAACGCACCTGATCGTCACGGCGCGCACATCCGGCGAAAGGCGTGATAGTCAGGGTATTTCGGTATTCATCGTCGAAAAGTCTGCAAAGGGTGTAGTGACCAGAGACTATCCAACCGTTGATGGGCGCCGTGCATCCGAGGTCTACTTGGAAAATGTTGCAGTTCCAGCGGAGGCGCTTCTCGGCGAAGAAGGTGAAGGCCTTTCGTTGATTGAACGTGTCAGTGACGAAGCAATCGCAGCTCAATGTGCCGAAGCGTGCGGTGCCATGAAGGTCGCTCACGCAATGACCGTGGAGTATTCGCGCCAACGCAAGCAATTCGGCGTGCCTATCGGTTCTTTCCAGGTCCTGCAGCACCGCATGGTCGATATGTTCACCGAGTATGAGCAATCAGTCTCGATGACATACCTTGCAACGCTAAGGCTCAATGGTTCCGAACTGGAGCGCAAACGTGCTGCCTCTGCCGCCAAGGTCAGAGTTGGGCAGGCTGCCCATTATATCGGCCAGGAAGCTATCCAGATCCATGGCGGCATGGGGATGACCGACGAGATGGCAATTGGCCATTATTTCAAGCGGCTCACCGTGTTCGATACGGAGTTCGGGAATGTCGACCATCATATGAAGCGGCATATCGCGCTCGCGTGAGGATTTGAGCGGCTTATTGGTGCGTGGCTTGGTTGTCCAAGAGCGATCGGGATTCCTGATAAGTTTGGCTAATCACAACCAGGGCAAAGGCGCAGCTAAACGACTTAGCGCTATCCCTCTGGCGCACCTAGATCCTTTAAGCTTGAAATAATTTTGATCTAGGCGCAGTCTTGCCTGGTGGAGAGAGATAAGGGACGAGTCGAGCGCATCGCGATTTCTGGCGGGGGCCCTGCCGGGCTCTATGCAGGAATCAGCCTGAAACTGCGCCGCCCAGAGCTTGAGGTGGTGGTTGTTGAACGCAATAAGCCGGATGACACATTCGGCTGGGGCGTTGTGCTCTCGGAAGAGACGCTAACCAATCTTGCTGAAAATGACGCGCCGAGTGCCGAGGCGATCCGGGCCGATTTTGCCTATTGGGATGATATTGCCGTGATCCGCAGTGAGGATCGGATTGTTTCCACCGGTCATGGCTTTTGCGGGATTGGCCGGCAACGACTGCTCACCCTG
>DMWU01000258.1 GCA_003483125.1 Erythrobacter sp.
ACCCCTGCATATTCGGGGCCGCGCTCCATCCGGTGGGGTAGGCCGTTGAAGAGGGGCATGGCGTGCTGCCAATCTTCGCGATTACAACCTAGCTCCTCAACCGCCGCAATAGCTGCTGCTGAGTTTTCGAGATTATGCGGCCCCTGCAATCCAGACCATAGGGGCTGCAATGACACGATTGGCCGTTTGTCGAGACAGGCAGAACGACCTTCACCCCGCCGCGATTGCTCCTGCTGGAAGATCGCTTTCGTATGCTCCTCCTCACAGCCAATCAGAGCAAGTTTACTAGCTGACTGCATCTCCATCAGCCTGGCCTTGGAGGCGACATATTTCTCGAAGCTGCCGTCATACCGATCCAAATGGTCCGGCGTGATATTGAGCAACACCGCAACATCGCAATCGAGCGAGAATGTCAGGTCGATCTGGTAGCTTGAGAGCTCCAGCACATAGACACCACCATCTGGTAACGGATCCTGTGTCAAAATCGGCAGCCCGATATTGCCGCCCATGCTGGTCGGCACGCCCGCAGTCTTGAGGATATGGTGCACAAGCGCAGTTGTGGTCGACTTTCCATTCGTGCCGGTAATGCCCACCACCTTGTGCGGTGGCAGGTCGCCGCGCGCCTGCGCGAATAGCTCGATATCGCCGATCACGGGCACACCGAATTTCTCTGCATACGGTTTGATTGGATGAGTGTTGAGCGGAACGCCGGGAGAGACCACGACGCCTGCAAAGCCGGTAAGATCACTCTCAAGCGGATCGCCAATCTCGCAGCGACCTTGGAACGCAGCGCGAGGCTCTTCCTGCCGATCCCATGCCAGAACCTCTGCGCCGCTAGCCAAAAGCGCCTCTACCGTGGCCGCGCCGGATCGTGCGAGTCCAAGGACCGCATATTTCTTTCCAGCAAAGGCGGGCGAGTTAATCATCTCAGCTTCAGCGTTGCCAATCCGGCCAGCGCCAGCACGATCGAAATGATCCAGAAACGGATCACGACCTTGCTTTCGCTCCAGCCCAGTTGTTCGAAATGGTGATGGATCGGGGCCATGCGGAAAACGCGGCGCCCGGTACGTTTGAACCAGAATACCTGGATAATGACGCTGGCGGTTTCGACCACGAACAGGCCACCTACGATCAGCAGCACAATCTCATGATGGCTTGCCACCGCAACTGCGCCCAATGCTCCACCTAGCGCCAGACTGCCAGTGTCGCCCATGAAGACTGCGGCTGGTGGGGCGTTGAACCACAGAAACGCCAGCCCGGCACCCATTATCGCAGCACAGAATATCGCAAGCTCGCCCGCCCCCGGCACATGCGGAATGCCAAGATATTCTGAATAGTCCACGCGGCCGGCGAGATAAGCGATGATCGCAAATGTCCCTGCGGCAATAATCACCGGCATGATGGCCAAGCCGTCCAAGCCGTCAGTCAGGTTCACGGCATTGCCGAAACCAACGATCAGCGTCGCAGCGAAGAGGTAATAGAATGGCCCCAGCGGGATCGAAACGTCCGACAGGAACGGCACATAGAGATTGGTGTTGATCTGGCCGACAATGATCCACGCGGCCAATCCCGCAACGGCGAACTCCAGAAGCAAGCGGATCCGAGCTGAAACGCCCTTGTGGCTGGCCTTTGAGACCTTGTCATAATCGTCGAGGAAACCGATCAGGCCAAATCCGCAGGTTACGGCGATGCAGGCCCAGACAAACGGGTTCATCACATCCATCCATAAAAGCATGGAAAGAACCAGTGCGACGATAATCATCAGCCCGCCCATGGTAGGTGTTCCCCGTTTCGCAAGATGCGATTGCGGGCCGTCGCTGCGGATCGGCTGCCCCTTGCCCTGCCGCACACGCAGAAGGTTAATGAAACGCGGCCCGATGATCAGGCCAATAAAGAGCGCGGTGATGAGCGTCGCACCAGCACGAAACGTCTGATAGCGGATCAGGTTGAAGACCCCTTCAAAACCCAGCCATTCAGCGATCAGATAAAGCATTCGACCATCCTGCCCCTATTCATCGAGGCCCACAAAGTGTGAAACAAGTGTGCCTAGACCGACCGAATTTGAGCCCTTGACCAGGACCGCATCGCCCGCTGCAATTCCATATTCTTCGAGCGCTGAAATCGCCTCTTGCACGCCGTCGCAATGCGTAAACCCAATTTCATTGCCAAGCGCACCAAGTGGCGCTTTCCCCAGCTGCCGCGCCAAGCCACGCATCTCGTCGCCCACCAGGATCGCATGGTCGACTTTTGCGTCGGCGAGCGGTTCTGAAAGCTGCGAATGGAAGCGATCGGCTAAATCGCCGAGCTCCTTCATCGCACCCAACACGGCGATACGGCGCGTGGCTGGCGTTTGGCCAAGCTGGCGCAATGTTGCGCGCATTGATGCAGGGTTGGCATTGTAAGCTTCGTCAATCAGCAAGGCCTTGCCGCCAGGAACCGCGATATTGTGCCGCGCACCGCGACCCTTCAGTCCGCCCATCTCGGCGAGCGAAAGGCCGGCTGCACCCAGATCACCGCCTGCGGCACGCACAGCTGCCATCACGCATAGCGAATTCTGGATCCAATGTTCGCCCGGCTCTGCCACGGAATAACACAACCGGCGATCGCCCATGTCGGCTGTGACCAACGATCCGCCATTGGCAGATGGTATGGCGTCGAGCAGGCGGACATCTGCGCCTTCCGTTTTCCCGAAAGTAACCACGTTTGCACCCACGGCGCGCGCCAGTTCGACCAATCCTTCCGTTTGAGGAATATCAGCGGGAATTACCGCCGTGCCGCCATCGTCCAGCCCACCGAAAATTTCGGCTTTGGCATCAGCTATCGCTTCAAGACTGCCAAGGTTTTCAATATGCGCCGGCGCAATGGTGGTGATGACTGCCACGTTCGGGCGAACATGCTGGGTCAGCACCTCTATCTCTCCCGCATGGTTCATGCCCATCTCGAAGACACCAAAACGGCTTCGTGCGGGCATGCGCGCGAGGCTGAGCGGTACACCAACATGGTTGTTATAGCTGCGCACGCTGCGATGCGACGCACCCCTGCTCGCCCGGTCTAACGCGGCAAAGATCGCCTCTTTCACGCCCGTCTTTCCGACAGAGCCGGTAACGCCAATGCGCACTGCTTGCGCGCGATCACGCGCATGGGCTGCCAGTGCATGAAGCGCCTTGGTAGTGTCCTCTACCAGAACATGTGGCTGTGCAATGGGGCGATCCGTTATCGCTGCAATTGCGCCATTGGCAAAGGCCTGGTCAATGAAACGATGGCCGTCCATCGCCTCTCCTTTGAGGGCAATAAACAGGTCACCGAGGCGCACATCACGCGAATCCATTTCCACGCCCGATGCCTGGAATGCGCGACTTGCCTGGCCGTTCGTAGCCGCGGCGATTTCATGAGAGCTCCAAAGAGAGAGCGGCAGGCTGTCACGCTGGTCAACCGGCCATTGGCGCAAGGCTGCATGAGCCATCATACAGCGCCTCCTGCAGTCTGTCTGGCCACTTGCGCTGCACATTCCCGCGCAACTTCGACATCGTCGAATGGCAAAACCCGCATATTATCTCCTGCTCCGATTATCTGGCCCTTTTCGTGGCCCTTACCTGCTATCAAGATTATGTCGTCGCGACCTGCCGCCTCGATTGCAGCCAGGATGGCTCCTCGTCGGTCGCCAATTTCGCGCGCATTTTCGCCTACACCCGCCAGAATTTCACTGCGGATGGCCACCGGATCTTCGCCGCGCGGATTATCGTCTGTCACAATCACAAGATCAGCCTTGCTCGATGCTACTTCACCCATCGACTTGCGCTTGCCCTGGTCGCGGTCGCCACCTGCACCAAACACGCAAATCATCTTTCCGGTTACATGCGGGCTCAAAGCCTCGATCGCCGCTTCCAGCGCGTCGGGCGTATGCGCATAGTCGACAGAGGCGGGCGCACCTTGCGGTGTGATGACTGCGCGCTCCAACCGGCCACGCACCGGCTGCAAGCGACCTAGCGCGTCAAAGACCTGGCCTGCGACGCTCCCCGTAGCGATGGCAATTCCCGCCGCCACCAAGGCATTGGATGCCTGATATGCTCCAATTAAAGGCAAGTTTACCATTTGGCGTGAGCCGTCGAATTCAATCTCGATTGATTGGCCCAATTGTGTTGGCGTGCGAGCGAGCAAGCGAATGAAATCTCCCTGCTCGCCGACAGTGAGCACGCGCAGCGCCCGATCTTGCGCGTGCTCGGTAGCACGACGGGCCCACTCGCTGTCTTCCCCGCCGTGCCAGATGATTGCCGCCGCTCCCGGATCGACCACTTCATCGAACAGTCGCATTTTTGCAGCGAAGTAATCTTCCATGTCGCGATGGTAATCGAGGTGGTCGCGACTGAAATTGGTAAAGCCGGCAGCCTCAACCCCCAGCCCCTCATTACGAAATTGCGATAGACCGTGGCTGGAAGCCTCATAGGCGACATGTGTCACGCCTTCGCGCGCCAAACCGCTCATATTTGAAAGAAAGGTGACGATGTCAGGCGTGGTAAGCCCAGTGGAGACGCTTTCATCTGGCGTGGTGACACCAAGCGTGCCGATAGAGGCCGCGCGCTCCCCGCACATCCTCCATATCTGGCGTACCATCTCGACCGTCGATGTTTTGCCATTGGTACCCGTCACGGCAACTATATGCTCTGGCACAGGAGTGAAGAACTTGGCCGCGAGCTGCGCGAAAATACGACGCGGTTCATCGGCTGCGATGTGGATCGCGCCATCAACCTTCGCCTGTGTTCTCGTTACTACCGCAACCGCCCCCGCGCTTATCGCATCGGGAATGACCGTTTCTGCATCGAAAGCCGTACCACGAAATGCACCGAATACGGTTCCCGGTGCGACTTTACGATGATCAATCGCAAAGCCGGTGACGTTTTTGTCCCCTCCTTGTTCAAGCACAATTCCAGCGCGTTCTGCCAGCACGCCCAACTTCATGCTTCAGGCTCCGGCTCGGGATTGGCTTGCGGGATCAATGACCTGAGATCGCTAATATCGACATCACGTGTGTCGTCGGGCCGGATACCCAGGACCGGCCCGATGCGTGGAACGAGGCGACCAACGATAGGTGCGGCATTCCAGGCAGCGGTCCGCTGGTAAGAGCTGGCCAATGTACCGCGGGGCTCATCCAGCATGGCGACTATGACATAGCGAGGACGGTCCATCGGGAAGGCAGCAGCAAAAGTGGATACGAGCGAGGTTCGATTATAGCCGCCATTGCTGGGCTTTTCCGCCGAACCCGTCTTGCCGCCGACGCGATATCCGGGCGCATCGGCATTCCGGCCTGTGCCATAAATCGCAATCATGCGCAGCAACTGGCGCATGCGCGAGGATGTAGATGCCTTGAACACGCGACGACCGCGAGGCGCCTCGTTTGCGCCCAGTTTGTGTAAAGTCGCAGGTCGCCAGATCCCGCCATTTACCATTGCCGCATACGCACTTGCCAAATGAAGCGGGGTAACGGCGATACTGTGACCATAGCTTACCGTCATATTTGTACTGCGCGGCCACTTCTCACCCGGCCAAATCGGATGACCGCGAGCCGGCAACTCGATAAACGGGCGCTCGTGCATGCCCAGGTCCATCATGGCGCGGCGCATACGTTCGGCGCCGAGTTCATCGGCAATTCGTGCCGTCACGGTATTAGAGGAATGGATCAGCGCCTGAGGGACATTGAGGGTCTCGCCATAATCATGCGTATCCGAAATGGTGAAACGTCCAACTTTCACCTGCTCCGCATTCCATTCCCGACCAAAATCACGCACGACACCTGCATCGATCGCGGCAGCAATACTGATCGGCTTAAAAGTCGAACCCAGTTCATAGACCTGGTTGGTAACGCGATTGAACATATGGCTTTCACCATCCTCATCGATCTTGTTGGGATCGAATTCCGGAAGCGAGGCCAGCGCGAGGACCTCACCCGTGTCTGCGTCCAGGACAATTCCAGCTCCGCCCTTGGCATCAACCAGTTTCATGCCGCGGCGCAGTTCGTCTTCTAACGCGCCCTGAACCCGCATATCTATGGAAAGCTGCGCAGGGACGCCCCTCGTCGCAGGGTCAAGCAATTGTACATCGAGGACTTGCTCCATTCCTAATTTACCATGGCCATCAGCCGCAACATAACCCAATACGTGAGCGCCCATTGCACCTTGCGGATAGTGGCGATCACTTTCACGCGGCATTTCCAGCGCCAGCTCGCCAATCGCCTGAACGCGATTTGCGTCTTCGGGAAGGACGCGTCGCCGAAGATAGCCTGGACGCCCCGAGGCAAGGCGTTCTGCAACCTCTACTTCATCCATGTCGGTAAAAATCGCCTTTAGTTTGGCTGCGATTTCTTCGGGACTCTTGACCAATGGAGCGCCATCATCGCCCAACGCCTTTGGATTGTACCAAAGCGCATAGGCAGGAAATGCGCGCGCAAGCGGCATGCCATTGCGGTCTGCGATCTCGCCACGTGGGGGCAGCAGTGCGTCTTCAAGCGTGGTCAAGGTTACATTGCGATCGACCAAGCCGAGATAGGCGATGCGCAAAATTGCGACCGATGCAACCAGCGTAAAAATCAATGCCACCCAGAGCACGCGCCAGCGCGCAAGGCTCAATGATCGGCGGCGAAGCGTGACCAGTCGAACCCTGCCTGTCGAGATGGCCGTGCTGGCCGACACGGCATTCATTCAGTGACCTCGGCTGCTAGTGCAGTACGAACCGGCGAAGCTTCTGCCAGGAACTCCCCAAATGTCTCGGCAATACCCGTGCCCGTTTCACGCTGCGCAACGGCAAACTTTACCGGTTGTCCAGTTAGCGGTGAAACCATCGGGCGATCCGCAGCTGCATCTGGCAAAGTATCCACGCTCGCCCTCGCCACGCGGATCGGCGCTGGCGCTCCCGGAGCGCGCGGAAGGCCCAAGCTGGCCAGTTGCCGCTCGCTTTCCAGATATTGGTCTGCGCGGGGCGCTTCGTAGCCAAATTCAACTGCGTTCCAATTGGCAAGCTGGCGCTGGTTGGCGCGTGCTTGAAACTCGGTCTCAAGCATGATTGTCTCGTTCTTGAGCGCGATTATCTCGCGCTCGGCAAGACGCACTTCGCTCTTGACCGCATGAACGCGGAAGCTGAGCGCAAAGAATAGGCCGAGGCAGATAGCCATGACGACCAGCCATCCGATTTGGCGCAATCGTGATCCGGTGGCAGTCATGCGGCCTCCTTTCGTGCAGCAATATCGGTGCGTGTTGCGAAACGCAGGGCTGAGGAACGGGCGCGCGGATTGCGCGCAATCTCTTCATCCGAGGGACGAATTGCCTTTGAAACCTGTTCGAAAACGGCAGGAGGCTGCTCTTGCACCGGCAAGTGACGCGAAGTCCCGCCTGTCTTGGCGGACGCCTCTTTCAAGAAACGCTTCACGATCCGGTCTTCGAGGCTGTGGAAGCAGACAACCGCCAGTTTACCGCCAGCCCGCAGCAGGCGCTCGGCAGCGCTCAGCCCTTCGCGCAATTCGTCAAGCTCGCCATTCACATGTATACGGATTGCCTGGAAGCTACGGGTCGCTGGATCCTTTGCATCGCCAGCTCGATAGCCCAGCGCCTTGCGAACCACACGTGCCAGATCGCCCGTAGTTTCGAGCGGGCGAGCAGCTACAATTGCGCGGGCGACACGGCGCGATTGGCGCTCCTCGCCATATTGGTAGAGCACATCTGCGATTGTGCCTTCCTCGGCACTATTAAGGAAATCAGCCGCACTTTCGCCTTCCTGGCTCATGCGCATGTCAAGCGGCCCCTCTGCTGAGAAAGCAAAGCCGCGTTCTGCCTGGTCAAGCTGCATACTGGATACGCCGATATCCATCGCGATCCCATCAACCTGCGCCACGCCGACTTCTGCCAGCGCTTCAAAAATCTCGGAAAAACGCCGCGGATGGAGCACTAGGCGCGGAGGGGTTAGTCGCGCCTCTGTCCATCCGCGGCCTTGAGCGATCGCGCTTGGGTCGCGATCAAAAGCGTGGACGGTCGCGCCGCGATCGAGCAGCGCACGTGTATAGCCGCCGGCGCCAAATGTTGCGTCGACGATGATGTCACCTTCTTTTGGATCAAGGGCTGCAATCACTTCATCCAGCAAAACTGGGATATG
>DMWU01000023.1 GCA_003483125.1 Erythrobacter sp.
GAGCGACATCGCGCAGTATATCTATTCGCGCGGCACGGCGAATGCGAAGCGCGTCCAGGCCTTTGGCGGCGCGAAGAACCACGGCATCGTCATGCCTGATGCCGACCTCGACCAGGTGGTGAACGACCTGTCCGGTGCGGCATTCGGCTCGGCCGGCGAACGTTGCATGGCGCTGCCCGTCGTTGTGCCAGTGGGCCAAGATACGGCTGAGAAGCTAAAGGAAAAACTGATCCCTGCGATCAACGCGCTGCGCGTGGGCGTCTCCACCGATCCGGAGGCACATTACGGCCCTGTCGTTACGCCGGAGCATAAGGCGCGGGTCGAACAATGGATCACCACGGCAGAGGAAGAAGGCGGCGAGATCGTGATCGATGGCCGCGGATTCAGCCTGCAAGGGCATGAGGATGGATTCTTCGTCGGCCCCACGCTGATCGATCATGTGACGCCGCAAATGAGCAGCTACCAGGAAGAGATCTTCGGTCCCGTGCTCCAGATCGTCCGCGCAAATGACTTTGAAGAGGCTCTGCGCCTCCCAAGCGAGCATCAATATGGCAATGGTGTCGCGATCTTTACGCGCAATGGGCATGCCGCGCGCGAATTCGCAAGCCGCGTGAATGTGGGAATGGTTGGCGTCAACGTGCCGATCCCCGTGCCCGTCAGCTATCACAGCTTTGGCGGCTGGAAGCGCTCCGGCTTTGGCGACATCGACCAGTACGGGATGGAAGGGCTGCGTTTCTGGACCAAGTCCAAGAAGATCACCCAGCGCTGGCCCGATGGCGGCGGCGACGGATCAAATGCCTTCATCATCCCGACAATGGGATAATTCGGTGCGAGCAGTCCTATCCTCATTGATGGCACTACTGCTTGTGGCGTGTACGACCACTAGCGCGACGGAACCTGAATATCAGGAACGTGAGGCAGGCGCCGATCGTCTATGCGATGCATCCGGCTTGCAAGATCACATCGGCCATAAGGCCACCGCCAGATCGGGCGCGATCCTGCTCGAACTGTCGGGCGCACGTATTCTGCGCTGGGTTCCACCGCGCACCGCGGTGACAATGGACTATCGCGTCGACCGCCTAACCGTAAGCTATGACGATGACATGGTGATCACGCGGATTTCCTGCGGATGAGCATTCGTGAGCGCGCATCCTCGGGTTCGCCGTTTGAAGAACAATTCGGTTTCTCGCGCGTAATTCGCGTCGATGACCAGATCATCGTGGCAGGCACTGGCCCGATTGAGGAAGATGGCACAACAACCCTTGGAGGCGCTGCAGAGCAGGCCGCACGCTGCTGTGAATTGATCGTGCGGGCGATCGAGCAATTGGGCGGCAGCGCCAAGGATGTTGTGCGTACACGTATGTTCCTCACTGATATTGACCAGCAGGATGCGGTGGGCGCAGTGCATGCACGCTATTTCGGCGAAGCGCGCCCCGCAGCAACCATGGTAGGCGTTGCCACACTCTGCCGCCCCGAATGGATAGTGGAAATCGAAGCCGAAGCGACTATTGGAAAGCCATGACCGATCAATTTCAATTGAGCGATGACCAGCTCGCTATCCAGGAGATGGCGCAGCGCTTCACCGCAGATAATATCACCCCTTTCGCAGGCGAGTGGGACGAGAAACATCACTTCCCGCGGGATGTGATCCAAAAGACGGGCGAGCTCGGCTTTGGCGCTATCTATGTGAGCGAAGAACAGGGCGGCATTGCCCTGGGCCGTTTGGAGGCCGCGTTGATCATGGAGGCAATGGCCTATGGCTGCCCCGCCACCAGCGCCTATATCTCGATCCACAATATGGCCGCCTGGATGATTGACCGCTTTGGCGGCGACGAGGTGAAGGCTAAGTTCCTGCCCCAACTGGTGACGCTGGAAAACATTGCCAGCTACGCGCTGACAGAGCCAAGCTCCGGCTCTGACGCAGCAGGCCTCAAGACCACAGCAAAGCTAGACGGCGACCATTACGTGCTCAACGGCACAAAGCAGTTCATTTCGGGCAGCGGCCACAACGACATCTATGTCGTCATGGTCCGCACGGGCGAGCATAAGAGCAAGGGCATTTCCTGCCTCGTGGTCGAGAAAGACACGCCCGGCCTTTCATTCGGCGCGCCGGAAAAGAAGTTAGGCTGGAATGCCTCGCCAACCGCGCAGCTGATCTTTGAAGATTGCCGTGTACCCGTCGCCAATCGCGTTGGCGCAGAGGGCGAGGGCTTCCGCTTTGCGATGGCCGGGCTTGATGGCGGACGTCTCAATATCGGGGCATGTTCGCTTGGCGGCGCGCAACGCTGCCTTGATGAGGCGGTGAATTACACCAAGGAACGCCAGCAATTTGGTCAGCCAGTGGCCGATTTCCAGAACACGCAGTTCATGCTCGCCGATATGGCGACCGAATTGGAGGCGGCACGCGCCCTGCTCTATCTCGCGGCCGCGAAAGTTACGGCCAACGCGCCCGACAAGACGCGCTTTTCGGCCATGGCAAAGCGCCTCGCGACCGATAGCGGATCGAATGTCGTCAACAATGCGCTGCAACTGTTCGGCGGCTATGGCTATCTAAAGGATTATCCGATCGAGCGGTTCTGGCG
The DNA here is from genome assembly GCA_003483125.1 of Erythrobacter sp. Classification (GTDB taxonomy): domain Bacteria; phylum Pseudomonadota; class Alphaproteobacteria; order Sphingomonadales; family Sphingomonadaceae; genus Erythrobacter. The sequence goes on from DMWU01000023.1 coordinate 2,583, forward strand.
CGACCTGCGCGTCCACTCGATCCTGGAAGGAACCAACCAGGTCATGCGAATGATCGTAGGCAGGGACATGCTGCGACAATGAGCGAAGAAGTCCTCAAATCAATAACCGGCTCTGCGGGTCATCTCTCGCTCAATCGGCCAAAGGCGCTCCACGCGTTAACGCTCGACATGTGTCACGCGATGAGCGCGGCCTTGGCCGAATGGGCAGGAGATGACGCGGTCGGGGCAGTGATCCTCGATCATGCCGAAGGGCGCGGCTTCTGTGCGGGCGGCGACATAGCGTTCCTGCGCAATTCGGCGCTAAATGATGGCGGCGTGTCGGGGCGCAAATTCTTCCATGACGAATACCAGCTCAACCACCAGATGTTCACTTATGAAAAGTCAATCGTTGCATTCATGGATGGCATCACAATGGGTGGCGGCGTAGGCATTTCGCAGCCTGCCAAATATCGCATCGCGACAGAGAATACGCGCTTTGCCATGCCCGAAACCGGGATCGGCCTGTTCCCCGATGTCGGCGGCGGCTGGTATCTTTCGCGGCTTGGCGGTCGAATGGGCCAGTTCCTGGCGCTCACCGGCGCGCGATTGGACGGCGCAGAATGCCTTTGGGCGGGCATCGCCACCCATTATTTGCCAAGCGAGAAGCTGGAAGAGGCACAATCACGGATTGCTGACAAGCCTGGGCGCATTTCCGGCATCCTGGGCGAACTTTCAGACGCTACACCTGCTGCCCGAATTGGGGGCAATGCTGACAAGATCGCCAAGCATTTCGCCAGCGATCGCTATGAAGACATCCTCGCCAGCCTAGAGGCAGACGCCGAACAAAATGGGAGCGAATGGGCAGCCAAGGAACGCGACACGCTAGGCACAAAGAGCCCGCAGACCTGCAAGGTTGCGCTGCGCCATCTGGCCGAAAGCGCCAATCTCACCGATTTTGCTGACAATATGCGGATGGAATACCGCATT
>DMWU01000029.1 GCA_003483125.1 Erythrobacter sp.
TGCCGTCAATGCGGGTGATGTAAGGCTCGATTCAGGAGCGCAGTATGCTGCTTGTAGCTGATGTCGGTAATACAAATGTCGTTTTCGCTCTGTTCAAAGGGCGCGAGATTAAGGCGCGTTGGCGCATTGCAACAGACCCGCGACGCACGGGTGATGAATATGCGGTTTGGTTGCTCCAGCTACTCGCGATCGAAGGTTCCTCGCGCGAAGATATAAAGCAGATCATCATCGGTTCCGTCGTTCCGCGGGCGATCCACAACCTCATGGTGCTAGGCGACAAATACTTCAACGTCACGCCGCTGGTTGCCGGTGAGGATGCCGCGGATTGGGGTATAGACGTTGATGTGGACGAGCCGCGATCACTGGGTGCCGATCGCGCCCTTAATTCAATTGCCGCGCACGAGAAGTACAACAGCGATCTGATCATCGTTGATTTCGGTACAGCTACCACCTTTGATGCGGTCGATTTCAATGGTGCTTACAAGGGAGGCATTATTGCTCCAGGGATCAATCTCTCGCTTGATGCCCTCGTTGGCAAGACGGCAAAGTTGCCGCGCATCGCAATTCAATCCCCGCAATCCGACAGCGTGATTGGCCGCAATACGGAGGACCAGATGCTGATTGGCGTTTTCTGGGGCTATGTGGCCATGATGGAGGGTCTAATCGAACGCATGCGGGGCGAGATCGGGCGCCCCGCCAAAGTTATCGCGACAGGCGGGCTTGCAATCCTGTTCGACGAGCACACCGATATTTTCGATGCCGTAGATCCCGATTTGACATTAGAAGGGCTGGCTATCCTTGCAGAGAGGGCCGCGGGTTAATTCGATCGTATGAAGAAGGATTTCACTCCTGAAAAGGAACTGCTGTTCCTTGCCCTGGGCGGCTCGGCCGAGATCGGCATGAACGTCAATCTATATGGTTGCAATGGTAAGTGGCTGATGGTCGACCTTGGTATGACATTTTCAGGCGACCAATATCCGGGGGTCGACCTGGTCTTTGCTGACCTTGAGTTTATCGAGGATCGGGCAAAAGACCTGATCGGCATCGTACTTACCCACGGGCATGAGGATCACATAGGGGCCGTTCCCTATTTTGCCGGTGAACTGGGCGTCCCGCTATATGCGACTCCGTTCACCGCGGATCTTGTTCTACGCAAGCTTGAAGAAGCCGAGCTGGACAATGTTGTAGAGCTCAACATCATCGATGATGATCACGGAACTTTCGACCTCGGCCCGTTCTCCATCACCTATGTGCCGCTGGCCCACTCGATAGCTGAAGGTAACGCGCTACACATAGACACGCCTTACGGGCGCATATTCCATACTGGCGATTGGAAGCTGGATGAAGAGCCGACCATGGGGTCGCCAACGACGGAAGAGGAATTGATTGCGCTTGGTGATGATGGCGTTGAATTCCTGGTCTGCGATTCAACCAATGTGTTCAATCCGCGGCCCAGTGGATCGGAAGGTGCCGTTCATCGGGGCCTGATGGAAGAAGTAACGAAACATGCTGGAAGGCGTGTTCTGGTTACAACCTTTGCCTCCAATGTAGCTCGACTCCAGACGCTGGGAGATGTGGCCAGGGAAACGGGGCGCCAGCTATGCGTAGCAGGCCGATCGCTAGACCGGATAATCGAGGTGGCGCAGGACAATGGCTATTTGCAGGATTTTCCGGAGCCAATCGATTTCGACACAGCGATGGAGTTGCCGCGCGGGGAAGTGCTGATAATCGCGACGGGTGGTCAGGGTGAGCCACGCGCTGCGCTTGCGCGGATAGCCGACCAAAACCATCCGATCGAGTTGGTGCCGGGTGATGTTGTGCTGTTCTCCTCCAGACAGATTCCCGGCAACGAAATCGCCATCGGAATTGTGCAGAACCAACTCGCAGCACGCGGGATTGTGATGGTGACAGACAGGCAAAGCGATATCCATGTGTCAGGCCACCCCGGAAGGCCGGAACTTGAAGCGCTCTATTCTTGGCTCCGCCCCAATGTGCTTGTCCCGGTTCATGGCGAAATGCGTCACATGCAAGAACAGGGAAGACTGGGGATCGGTTCCGGCATCCCCAAGGCGGTAGTCCAGAGAAATGGTGAAGTGGTTCGCCTCGCACCCGGTGAGCCGGGCAAGATAGCCGAAGTACAGGCGGGAAGACTGGTCCTCGATGGTGATATAATCGCGGCCGCCGACGGAGAAGCCATTACGATGCGTCGCCGGATTGCACGTGAGGGGGCCATGGTGGTTGTGCTCGTCGGCAAGGGCTACGTTACGATAGAGAGCTGGGGCCTTAGCCTAGAGGAAGATATGCCTGCATTTATTCTTGAGACTTGCGAGGATATCACGGCTGCAATCGGCAAGTTGCGCGGCAAGGCTGCGCGCGATCCAGCTGACATTCGTGAGGTTGCGCGGATCACTGCTCGGCGCGCGGCACAACGTTGGTGCGGCAAGAGACCACAGGTCAAGGTGATATTGCTGGGAGAAGAACCCTAATGGAATGGACTTCTGTTTTGGCGATTTACGCTCTCGTGTGGGTGATGAGCGCATTCGTCCTTTTGCCATTTGGCGTGAAAACGCATGACGAAATAGGGCTAGAGAAGATTCCTGGGCAAGCTGATAGTGCACCGGCCAATTTCAAACCTGGCCGGCTAGCCATTCGCGCGACAATTCTCGCGGTTGTGCTTACTACGCTCTATGTGCTGAACTTTGTCTATGGCTGGATAGGAGTAGACAGCCTCAACTTCATGAAATTACTGTCCAGCTAGTTTCGCAGGCGCTCGATTGCCTGTGCTAGCGCTACATATAACTTGCCGACATCTGAGCTGAGAACGGTTACGCCCAGCACGTTGCCGTCGCGCGTAGAAAGCAAGGAGCGCAGCATCGCCTCGAAGTCATGGACGTAGCGATTGACATGTTCACGGAACTCATCGTCCTCTTGATATTGTGTAGCAATGTCCCGGGCTTCAGTGTTTTCAAGCAGGCGAACTGCACGGCGCGTGAACATACCCCGATCACCTTTCAGGTAAGCAGTCCATGCGGTGTCAGAAACCTCCGATGCCAGGATTCGCGTGACGTCAATGGCGTTTGAGTTGAGTGCCTCAGTGATCAAGGCCATTCGCCGCGCAAAATCGTTGTCAGCCTGCTCTTGAGCCATTTCGCGTGCGCGTTCGACCCGCTGTTCCAGATTGACAATCAACTGATTGACCTTGCCCAATTGGTCGCGGAGCTGGATGGCGCTTTTAGTGCCGACATTTGCCGCATTCGCTGCCGACTGTTCGAGATTTTCAATGGCCTTGGCGCTATTAGCCAGCAGAGCGCGATCCACGGCCTCTGCGGCCTTGCTCCCGACTTTCTCTGCAGCTTCGATCAGCTGTTCGTCAGTGCCGTCTTGTAAATTCGAAAAGGCGTTACGCGTAGCCTCGTCAAGCTGGTTGATCGCTTCGGTTAGCTTCTCACGCGTGGTCTCGGATAGGCGCTCACTTCGCTCCTCCAGCTGGGCGAGCAGGTCTCGTAACTCGTTCACCGCTTTTTGGCTCTTGCTTGTTTGTGAGGAGAGGCTGGAGAAAATGCTCTCCATTGATCCACCGGCAGTCTCCAGTGTCTCTTGCGTTTCAACGACGTAGGAAGAGAGCGCTTCGCTGCGCTTGCTTGCCTCTTCAATCTTCGTGCTCAGCGCTGTCGCACGCTTTTCAACGGACGAGATGCTTTCAACCGCGTTTTGAATTGAGCGCGGCAGCTCCTCCCGGCTCTGGTTTGCGCCGGACTGAATGATCTCAAGAAGTCGAACACTTGAATCTGTTAACGCAGCCATTGCTGCCTCTGTCTGGCTAAGTTGTTCCCGATTCTCTGAGATATTTTGCGAGAATTCGCCCAGTCCCTGAGACAGTTGATCGCGCGACGCCTCAGCCTGACTGGCTACACTTGCGAACAGCTCGTTCAGTTCGGTAACCTTGTCTGCAATTTCTTTTCCGTGACGGACCAAGGTTTCGGTGCGCTCAATTTGCGCCTCGCTCCGCTCAGTCAGTAGTTTGTCGAGTTCTGCCATCCTTGAGGAAAGCGTTTCGTTCGCCTCGCTCTCGCGAGCATCAAACTTATCCTGTCGCTTGGCAATCTCCTCGTTTAAGCGGCGATCACGAACCTCCAACAAGTTGTCAAAACGATTTACCTCTTCGAAAAGTGCCTTTATCCGCTTCTGCGCCGAGGAAACGGCCTGCGCATCGATGGCATCCAGTTTCGAGACGACTTCGGCGATTTCTTCATAAAGCCGCTCTTTTGATTTGCGCATATTCGCGAATGCGTCGGCTTCGCTCTGGCGCAATGTTGCAGCCAGTGTTTCTCCTTCACCACGCAAGCTTGCGATGCGCGTGTTGAGCGCTGCTAAACACTCGTCCTCTTCCTGGGCTAGCGTTTCGCGAAGCGACTGAACACCTTTGCGAAGTTCGTCGGCCCGATGGCGCATAGCTGCAAGCGCTTCGACTTCCCGGCCATCCAGGTCGGCCCGGAACTCCTCACTCTTTTGCTTAAGGCCGGCAAAGCGCTCTTCAGCAAGCTCGTCGAGTCGCGCGATCTGCCCTTCAAATGTTTCGATCGAACCACCGATTTTACCGGTAAGTGCTTCGACCTGTTTCTCGCTCGCACGACCAAAGTGATTGAGACGATCGAAACCTGCTATCAGCTTGTCTAGCTGCTCATGTGCGGTGCGCCCTGCGTTGCCCACTTGGTTGGAAACATCTCGGGCCGAGTTCGCAATCACTGGAAGATCGTCGCGCAGTTTTTCCATATTGGTCATCGCAGTCGAACTTACAGATGCGATAGCGTCGATCTGCTTCCCGTTCCTTTTGATCAGATCCTGCAGCTCATCAGCATGCGTTGAGAGCCGCTCACTTGCGATGCGACCTAGAGAGTCCAGTTCGCGCGATTGAGAGCCAAGGAATTCGCGCGCAAGGCTCAGCTCACGGTTCACTACATTAAGCCGTGTCTCAAGATTGGCAGATTCGCGTGAAAGTAGGGCGGCAGTATTAGCGAAACGCTTTGCCTCACACCT
>DMWU01000232.1 GCA_003483125.1 Erythrobacter sp.
TTGCCCAATGCCGATCCCGGTTCGGTTCTGGATGCGATGGCGGCAGAACCTATCCTGATCAATCGTCCGCTGGTTGAGACGGACAAAGGTGTCAGGCTGTGTCGACCACAAGATACGGTTCACGAAATACTTTGATTACGGGAAATAGCTAGCGGCGTTCGCGCACAAGAACCTCGTCACGATCAAGCCGTCGCCAGCCCAACACGAATACGATGGCGCACAGTGAGGCGAGGGTTGTAAAGCCGATGGCCTCGTGGTGCCCATAGAGCCAAACACCCAGAGCCGGCGCGAATATGTAGCACGCGCCATTGATCGAAGCGACGATCCCACCGATCTGGCCCTGCTCTATCTTCGTCACAGCCAAGGAGGCACCGGCGGTGAAACCGGGGCGATAAAGGCCAAACCCCAAGGATGCCGTGGCGAAACCTAACGCGATCGTGTGCAGGTCGTAGGCGACCGAGAACATCACAATCCCAACCACTGCTAGTGCCATGCCCCACATGGTCGAAGCACGCGGCCCCAGTTTGAGCATGGGGATCAGGCCCCATTGCGCAAGCAGGGTGGCGATCGCCCCGCACATTAACACCAAGCCGATCGGGCCGGTGCCCGCGCCCGGGTCAATTCTCAGACCCAATCGGTCCAATATGAAGAAGCCGATAATGCCGAGCATTGCAGCCTGGGCGTGGCCACCCAATAGACCGGCAACAAGCCACGGGCGTATGCGCTTGTCGCGCCATGAAAGATCGGGAATGTCGATGGGCTCGGCGGAGGCTGTATCGGCGCCACTACCATCATCAGAATTATTCTCATCCTCGTTCATGCGTGAATTTGCGCTGGCGCTGAATGGAGCAGCAACCACGTCGCCGCGCGCCGCGAATGTCGGGTTGTCGTCTGGCAAACGAAACCTCAGCGCAACCAGGACGATCACTGCAATCAGAGCGAAAGCGAAGAAGGGGCCGGGCAGACCAGTTTGTGGGAAGATCAGCAACGGGGCCAGTGCCGGGCCAATCACGGTGCCCAGGCCGAAGCTTGAAGCGATGAGCGCCAGCGCCTGAGTTCGCTCTGAACGCGCAGTACGACTGGCGACATAGGCCTGAACCGCTGGCGGCGCAGCAGAGCCGAACCCGCCATATAGGCTTCGCGCCGCAGCAAAGAATATCAGTGTAATCCCTGCAGAAAGGAAACCGGCCAAGCCAAAGATCAGCACCATCCCGCACAGCACCATCGAAGCGATAAAGCCGATCAATCCCACCGCCATCATCGATTTGCGACCACGCCTGTCTGAACGCCGCGCCCATATCGGTGCGCACATCACCCACAGCAAAGCAGACCAAGTGTATGCCAGGCTGATCCAGAAATCCTCGACCCCTAGCTCCGTCCCGATGGAGGGCATCACGGATTGCATTGCTGTATTGCCGGCCGCTGTGACCAGCATCACAGCGAAGAGCAGCGTCATGCGTCCTCGCGGGACCGTCTGCCGTGGGCTGGGAGATTTCGGTGCCAGTTCGTGTTGTTCTGTGTCAGCCATCCCAAATATGCGCTAGGCTACCGAAGACCGGCTTGCAATGGCTGCGCTAATCTGCGACTTGCCCCCGCTGACGGGGCGGGCAGGTTGCCCGATATGCAGGAAAGTCCATGGTTTCCAATAATTTGGCTGTCTCCTCTGGGCGTCGTATTCGTGCGGCCATCGGGCGCTATGTAGCCCAATGCGGCGTCTTTTTCCGGGACTTTCTTGAGCATCCGCGCATGGTTGGATCGATCATCCCATCATCGCGCTTTAACGTTCGCCGGATGCTGGCGCCTGTAAACTGGCGTCAGTGTCGGCTGTTTGTGGAATACGGGCAAGGGATCGGGACGTTTTGTCGTCCGGTACTAGAAAGGATAAGCGGCGATGCCACGTTGATCGTGATCGACACCAATCCTCTCTATATCGAATACCTCAATAAATCGATCCGCGACCAGCGGTTCCATGCCGTGCTTGGCTCTGCCGAAAATGACGAATAGATAATTCGTCAGCATGGTTTCGAGCAGGCCGACTATATTCTTTCTGGCCTGCCATTTTCCACGCTGCCTACCGGTGTTGCCCCAGCGATCATGGCCGCGACCCATCGCGCGCTGCGCAAAGATGGCGCCTTTATGGCATATCAATTCACTGCAGCCGTACGCGATGGAATGCGCAGCCACTTCGCCCGCATCGATAGCGATTTCGAATGGCTTAATATCCTGCCATGCAAATTGTTCTGGGGCTGGAAGGATTAAATCGCGACCAGCAGCCTGTGCCTATTCAACGGTCGCGCTGACGGAACCGGCCGAGTCTCCGGCCAGTTGCTGATACATTGCAACAACCACACCCGATATTATCACCGCGACCAGCGCGCCAATAACGCCATTCACTATTCCCAGGATAAGTGCGGCCAGAACCGTAGATTCCACTGCAGCGCCGACCAATCCGAAAACACCCAAAGCCAGAAAGGTAATCACCAGATAGACTACGCCCAGAAGCATCCAGAAGCTGAAAATCTGCCACTTATTCGCGCTTGTCAGCTGCCATGACCGCAACAGGGCGGTGAAGGGATTAAGCTGATCCTCCAGCATAACCACGGGCATGGTTAGGCACAGCCTGGTCATCAGAATCAGCATCACACCCAGGATCAGTACCATGGTCAGAAACGTAAGAGCGCCAGGGCCAACAATGAGCGCGAGCAGGCTGATGAATAGGATTAGGACAAAAGTGATTATAAAACAGCCCAAAGCGAACAGGATTAGTGTGCCAAATAGCGTAGGCGTGGAGCGGACCCCCTGTGCTATTGCCTGTCCGACAGTTGGCCTGCGTTTCCCGATCAGCCCAACCATTGCAAGGTAGCCGACAAATTGGAAGGCCATGATTGCAAGACCCCATCCGATCAGCGGGCTAAGCACCTCTTGTATCTGCGCAGCCAGAATTTCTGGATCCGCAGTCGGGTCCATCAATAATGCGAAATCGGGGAATACCAGGTAGATTACCAGCGAAGGCAGAAAGAGGAAAACCCCGGCAATTACAGCAAGAAGCTGGAAGTTCGCACTGATAAGCGTGGTTGCACGCTGCCAGGCTGCACCCATATCGAATTCCATCATTTTCTCCCTAAGGGCTTCGTGCTCGCGGTTTTACCCTTGATAAGCGCCTCGATTGCCCCCACGCAAATGATTATGACCATTTCGGCCACAGATTTACTTCGATCAGACGATATCGAATGGCGCCGCGAGACATCGCAGGTGCCATATCGCGATGCGTTGGCTGAAATGGAGGCTCGCAACGCCGCGATTTCGGCTGGCGAGGCGAAGGAACTGGTCTGGTTGCTTGAGCATCCACCAGTTTACACGGCCGGGACGAGCGCCGCGAGTGAAGAGCTGCTTGACCCACGTTTTGAGGTGATCGAGGCAGGGCGGGGTGGACGCTATACATATCACGGGCCCGGACAAAGGGTTGGCTATGTAATCCTTGACCTGACCAAGCTTGGGCGCGATGTACGCTGCTTCGTTCACAAGCTGGAAGACTGGGTGATCGCGACCCTAGCTGGCTTTGGCATTGAGAGCTGGAGTGTAGACGGCCGCGTGGGAATCTGGACACGCGATATTGATGGTCGAGAGGCCAAGATCGGCGCGATTGGCGTGCGCGTGCGGCGCTGGGTTACGATGCATGGATTTTCGGTAAATCTTGATCCCGATCTCTCGCATTTCGCGGGCATAGTCCCATGCGGGATCGAAGAATTCGGTGTCACCAGCCTCAAGCGTCTGGGCCTCGACATTTCGCCGCAGGAATGGGACGAGGCATTGATTGCAAAATCAGATGAGTTCCTGGCCGGATTGGCCAAGGCAAAGGGATGCGACGCATGAAGAGGCTGGTTTTATTGTTTTTGGGCTCGGTAATTCTAGCCGGCTGCAACGCCGACCAATCTGAAACACGCGACAATTCTGGCCAACGTGTCGCTGAAGGCGAAGTATTGGGCGGTTCAATCAGCGATGAGATGATACCTATCGAGAAACTGCGCTCTCAATCACGCAGTTTGCGCGCTGCGCCAGAGCCCAATCAGGAAGAGCAAGATGTCGGGGATTTATTTGATGCAGTCGTGGCGGGTGAGGATGCAGCGCCGCAACCAGATGCCCCGCCTGCGCCATCGGAGCCCGCGACACCTCCGGCTGTCGAACCTGCGCAATAGCGTCTAACCGAGCCGCGTCTCGCGCTGTTTTGGCGCAGATTCAAGCAATTGGCGCGCCCGATCCAGCTCCGCCGGATCAAGCTTGTCACCTCCAAATTCCACCGGATCGCGATAGGATTGGTCGGCAAATCGCGCCTCGACATTGCGCGCGACGAGATTCGCACCCAGCGTGCGAAATGCCGCCCTTCCAACACCTGTTTGCGATGGGTGGTTAGTCATTCATAGGCTGCCTCGCGCGCTTCGTCGCGGCGATTGATCCCCATTTCGAGGTCGAGGTCGAGCACCACCGCATCCGCACCAGATCCCGCAGCCACTTCCAGTTCTTCGGCTCCATTGGCAGGAACCACCAGCAAAGAACGCATCGCAATGCCTCCCATCCAAGTCCAAGGGATGGGCCGGCTAGCTCAGCCCTCCTTGGCCAGTGTGGGATAGTCGATATATCCAGCCTCGCCTGGGAAGTACCAACTCTTCGGCACATCCTTGTTCGGTGCCCACTCTGCGCCCACCCGAATGCGTTCAGGCAAATCGGGATTCGAGATGAATGGCCGCCCGAAGCTGACAGCATCGCACTCACCGGCTTCTATTTCCTTAACGGCCGTGGCAGCGTCATAATCGCTATTAAGAACCAGTGGTCCGGAATAGATTGAGCGGATCAGCGGGCCCTGCTTGGGCACGTCAGTCGCGCCAAAGGTGCCGTCCGCCCCCGGCTGGCGTAGTTCGACAAAGCCGAGCTGCAAATCCTCGGTTACCTTCGCCGCAGCCCCAAAAGTTGTCGCGGGATCGCTATCGTCGCAGCCTTGCGTCTCACCATTTGGCGACAGGCGCACGCTCACGCGATCATTGCCCCAAACAGAAATCAATGCTTCGAGGATTTCGCGCAGGAAGCGGACGCGGTTTTCGGCCGGGCCGCCATATTCGTCATCGCGCAGATTGGTGCTGTCGCGTAGGAACTGGTCGACCAGA
>DMWU01000257.1 GCA_003483125.1 Erythrobacter sp.
GGTGTTGCCGGCATTGTCGGCGCTGTCGGCACGGGCATTGTCTATTCACCTGCCCTTGGCGGGCCGGGCGGCGATGATTTTGTTATCGCGAGCCAGGTCTGGATCCAGGTCAAGGCAGTAGTTGTAGCGATAGCTTGGGCAGGCATCGGCGCCGCAGTGGCCGCCTATGTAACCAAGCTCGTCCTCGGGCTGCGTGTCACCCCTGAAGTCGAAAGCGACGGCCTCGACATCGGAGACCATGGGGAACGCGCCTACAACTAGCTATCGAATTGGCGGGACAGGGCAACTCTCCTCTCCGACCTGTCCCGCCTCCCCTTGTTCCTCCTGCGAACAAACGACTTTTTGAAGGCCGGGGCCACGTGCTCCGGCCTATTTTTGTGTGTTGCAAAGAGGTTACACCGAGATTCCGCTATTTGCGGGGGAAACTGATCCCTATTGCATAACACTGGGACAAAAAGGCAAATGTGTGAGTAAAGATTGCTTTGAAAGAGCGATCTTAGAGATGGGAGATCAAGTAAAATGCAATTTACCTTCGAAAAGGCATCATTCAGAACTGCACTGCTTTGCGGTGTAGCGGTGGGAATGAGCTCCGTTCCAGCTTTTGCGCAAGATAGCGCGGGCGCGGATGAAGACAGGACAATCATTGTTACGGGTACACGCCAAGCCGAGCGTTCGGCAGCTGATACGGTTGCACCGGTTGATGTCGTCAGCGGAGCTGAACTGACCAACCAAGCCGATAACGATATCTCCAACCTTTTGCGCGTTGCCGTTCCATCATTCAACGTCAACACACAGCCGATTTCAGATGCTGCAACGCTTGTGCGTCCTGCCAACTTGCGCGGCCTTTCTCCCGATAACACGCTCGTGCTTGTCAACGGCAAGCGCATGCATCGCGCATCGGTTATTGCGTTCCTTGGCGGTGGTATCGCTGATGGTTCGCAAGGCCCCGATGTCTCCACAATTCCAGGTATTGCAATCAAGCAATTGGAAGTGTTGCGCGACGGTGCATCATCGCAATACGGTTCTGATGCCATCGCGGGTGTGATGAACTTCATCCTCAAGGATGATGCCGACGGGATCACTCTCACCGGCAAATGGGGCTCAACCTACGAAGGTGATGGCGACAATTATCAGATCGGCGCTAACATCGGCCTGCCGCTTGGTGACATTGGTTTCATCAACCTGAGCGCTGAGTATCAGGAATCTGATGCGACCAGCCGTTCCGTGCAGCGTGACGATGCGGCTGCATTAATTGCTGCGGGCAACACAGCGGTTGCCGATCCTGCGCAGATCTGGGGTCAGCCCAACGTCAATGACGATTTCAAGTTCTTCGCCAATATGGGCCTCGACCTGTCTGAGGATATCGAATGGTACGCATTCGGCAATTATGCCGAACGTAACGTCGATGGCGGTTTCTTCTTCCGTAATCCCACCAATCGTGGCGGCGTTTATGCAGGCCCGCTGGTTGATCCGGCAACCGGTTTCGCAGATCCAATGGGTGTGGCCTCGGTACGGGTCGGCGACTTGTCCGTCAACGATACCGGGGATTGCCCGGCAGGTATTCCGTTGACAGGCACCAATGGTCTGATCCCTGATCCGACGATATTGGCGGCGGTAATCGCAGACGCGAACTGCTTCTCATTTGTAGAGCTTTTCCCAGGCGGCTTTACGCCAAGGTTTGGCGGTGATCTTGAAGATTACTCGATCGCTACCGGTTTCCGCGGCCAGCTTTTCGGCGGGCTCGATTTCGACCTTAGCTATCGCCATGGTCGTAACAAGGTGGATTTCTTTATCCGCAATACGATCAACGCCTCGCTTGGTCCGAATACGCCAACTGAATTCAACCCAGGTGGTTATGCGCAGCAGGAAAATCTCGTTAACTTAGACCTTGGCTATGAACTCCAGGTTGGCAGTGGCAGCGTTTATGTTGCAGCTGGCGCTGAGTATCGTGACGAGAAATTCACGATCACGGCAGGCGATCCGGCCAGCTTTGCGCTTGGTCCGCTCGCAGCTCCTGGCGGTGCCTACCCGACTGGCCAAGGCTTCTCATCAAGCTCCAACGGCTTTGGCGGCTTCGGCACCAATGCGGCGGGCTCAAGCAAGGAAGACAATAAGGCCGCCTATCTTGATATCGAAGCCGACCTGATTGATGCGCTGACATTACAAGCAGCGGTTCGATATGAAGATACGAAGACATTTGGTGACACCACCACTTGGAAACTGGGCGCGCTTTACCGCCTGTCCGATACTTTCCGTGTCCGCGGTACTTACTCGACGGGCTTCCACGTGCCTACGGCTGGTCAGGCCAATGTTATCAATGTCACGACGCAGTTCTCGAATGGCCAGCTACAGGATGAGGGTACCTTCCCGCTGTTCAGCCCGGCTGGTTTGATCGTATCTGACTTTATGTCTGATACCGTTGCAAATGGTGGATTGGCTCTCGACCGTCCTACCTTGGGCTCTGAGGAATCAGACAGCTTCACGCTGGGTCTTGCCGGTGACTTTGGCGACATCACCTTCACGCTCGACTATTTCAACATCAAGCTGAAGGATCGTATATCGCGTTCTTCAACGATCGATTTTACCGCGGCGCTTTGTTACCTCGGTAATCGCGAAGGCACATTCGTGTGTGATTCAACTGCGCCATTTGGCACGACCTCGGAGCTTCTTGCTCTACTGGGCGCTGCTGGTACGGTTGATCGCAATGACTTCACGGGATTTGAAGATCTTACGTCATTCGCCTTCTTCAACAATGCATTTGATACTCGCACACAGGGTATCGACTTTGTGGCAAACGCCAGATTGAATGTGACAGAAGGCGGCGATACGCGGGCAACGCTTGCTATCAACTACACCCATACAGAGGTGTTGAACGCAGATGCCACGATCTCTGATACTCGTATCCAGCAGCTCGAGGAGAACCTGCCGAACTGGAAGGGCTTCCTCAACCTGACGCATGAGCAGGGTCGCTGGCGCGGACTGCTGCGGGCCAATTACTATGGCAGCTTCTACGAAGCTCACCTCGATGATGGCACACTGCCGATCGATGCTGGTTCGCGCGTAACCGTCGATGCCGAGATTGGTTATGAAGTATTCGATGGGATGGAAATCGCCGTTGGCGCTCAAAACCTGTTTGATACTTACCCAACCCGTAACCCATGGGCAGGTATTGCCGGTGCCGAATATGCAGTAACCTCGCCATTCGGCTTCAATGGCGGCAGCTATTATATCCGTGGCCGTTTCAGCTTCTGATTTGGTCTGCCGAATATGCTAGAAGAAGGGGCGGCCCGTGGGTCGCCCCTTTTTTCGTGAAGGTGACATATGATTGAGATCAGACTTGCGACACCTCAAGATGTCCCCGCGATCTCTGAACTTATGGAACTGGCAATTGCCGAATTGCAAAAAGGCTTTCTTACCCCTGAGCAGTTGGAATCTTCGCGCGCAGGAATGGGCCTTGATCTGCAATTGATTGAAGATGGCACCTACTTCTGCGTCGAAGAGGATGGCACATTGATAGGATGTGGCGGCTGGTCACGTCGCGCGACGCTTTACGGAGGCAATCATTCGGCGGGGCGCGATCCGAGGTTGCTTGATCCGGCAACGGAGCGCGCGCGTATTCGGGCGATGTACACGCACCCCGATCATACGCGCAAAGGTATCGGTC
>DMWU01000064.1 GCA_003483125.1 Erythrobacter sp.
AGCGGAGGATGAGGGCATTGCCTGTGCAGAGAATGTGGCGGGCCAGACGGGCATCGTGAACCACGATATAATCCCGGGTGTAGTCTATACTTGGCCCGAGATTGCGGGAGTTGGCCTCACTACCGAAGAGGCAATCGAAAAAGCTGGCGGCGACAAGTCCAAAGTCAAAGTAGGCAAGTTCCCGATGATGGCAAACAGCCGCGCTAAGACCAATCACGAGCCCGACGGCTTCGTAAAGGTCATAGCAGATGCTGAAACAGATCGCGTCTTGGGCGTTTGGTGCATAGCCAGTGTCGCCGGCACCATGATCGCTCAAGCGGCACAGGCAATGGAATTTGGCGCTACCAGCGAGGACATCGCCTATACCTGCCACGCTCACCCGACGCATTCGGAGGCAATCAAGGAAGCCGCCATGGCAGTACAGGGCAAGCCGATTCACATTTGATCCTTCACTGCCTGCTGGTTAGGAAGGTCGGGAGGGAGAGAACTTTTGGCTTATCCTAAACTTACTGACAAACCAGGTGCATTAGAAACGGCAGCGGCAATTCGCGCGGGCGAGATTAGCCCTCACGAGGCGGTTGAGGCCGCTATCGCGCGGATCGAGCATCTCGACGCCCACATAAACGCTGTGACCGTGTGCGACTTTGAGCGCGCAGTAAAGACCGCCAAGGCGATGGATGGCCAATCGCCTCGTGTCGACCAGCCGCTCTTTGGCGTACCGATGACGATCAAGGAAAGCTTCGACATTGCCGGCCTCCCCTCTTGCTGGGGGCATGAGCAATTCGCGGGCAATATTGCGAAACGCGATTCAAAGCTGGCCTCCCAGTTGAAGGCCGCAGGTGCCGTGCTGATTGGTAAGACCAACGTGCCTGTCGACCTGTCAGACTGGCAAAGCTTCAATCCCGTCTACGGCCGGACGAATAATCCGCATGATCACGGTCGCTCCCCTGGCGGTTCATCTGGCGGATCAGCGGCAGCTGTGGCGAGCGGCATGGTCCCATGCGACTATGGTACCGACATTGGTGGATCGGTGCGCGTTCCGGCTCATTTCTGCGGCGTATGGGGCCATAAGACCACTTGGAGCCTAATCAGCAAGCACGGGCATGATCACCCTGCCATGGCCGGTAATGACGGGCATGATGGCGCGCTATCAATTGCAGGGCCAATCGCTCGCAATGCCGAAGACGTCACAGCTTTGCTCAACGTCACCATGCAATTGCCATTGAGTCCGAGGCATAAGCCACTGGCTGAATGCCGTTTGCTGGCCCTGCTCGACCATCCCGATTGCCCGCTCGACTCAAATGTACGCACTCCACTGGAATCGGCCATCGAGGCCATCGAGAAAACGGGTGTGAGGGTTGATCGTAGCAGCGACTTGCTACCGGATCTTGCAGTGCAGCAAACTGACTACATCCGCATGCTCAATATCGCCATGGCACGCGGCGCGCCTGCGCCGAATGGAGAAAGAGCGACTGCTACGGATTGGTTCGACCTGCTTGATAGGCAGGCGCAAAACCAGCTCGCCTGGGAAACTCTTTTCGCGGAATACGATTATGTAATTTCGGCCCCGGCACCGGTCCTGGCCGTGCCGCATCGTGACGAAGCCGTGTTCAGGGGCATGCTCGACATCAACGGGCAGGAAATTCCTGCTGGCGATGGATTGGCCTGGGCTGGGCTGGCAACATTCCCGAACCTTCCGGCAACGTCGTTCCCAATCGGTGAAAGTGGTGGATTGCCCTGCGGTATGCAATTAATGGGGCCGCTTTGGAGCGATCTTGACTGTGTCGCGACCGCGGGTGCGATCGACCGGATAGTCAACGCGAATTAGAAAGTACCTATGCAGAAAGTTATGAGACGGCTCGCAAAATGGCACATCTGGCTGGGCTGGATTGTAGGCCTGCCTATCCTGATGTGGATGGTAACCGGCCTATTCATGGCATCGAAGCCGATAGAGGAAGTTCGCGGCAATCACCTGCGCAAGGAAATCTCTGCACAGCCACTGGTCTTGCCGAACAGCGAAATCGCGGCACTTGATGGCCAATTGAGGGAAATGCGTGCCATGATGCAGGATGGTCGCCCGGTTGCGATCCTGACTACCTTGGATGGCCTTACCTTCAGGGTAGATATGGAGAGCGGCGAAATCATCCCGTCCGTCGATGCGGAAATGGCGCGAGCAATCGTGGCCGAGCGTATTGTCGGGGGCGACAATGTCAGTACGGTCACATCATTCGAGGCTAACCAAGTACCATTCGATTTCCGTCGTCCAATGCCTGTGTGGCAGGTCACCTTGCAGGATGGTGCGAATATTTATGTCGGGCGCGATACCGGCGAGATCGAGGCGGTGCGCACACACTGGTGGCGCTGGTTCGATTTCATGTGGGGGCTTCACATTCTTGATCCGCAAGACCGTGAAGACACAAGCCATCCGGTTCTAATCATTTTCGCAGCGCTGGGCACTATAGGTGCGCTATTCGGCGTCATCTTGATGTTCCGCAGACGCAAGGCGCGCGCTAAGGCCTGATATAGTACCCAGTTTCAACTGACTGAGCAGCTAAAACCTATTCTGCGGTGTTGTAGCGGTCGTCGGCTTCTTCTTCACCGGGCAGCGGCCCGCCAGGATAGGCCGGACGCGGCCCCTCATCACCCGATTGCGATGCCCTTTCGCGATCAACCTCTGCCCACGCGGTGCGATAACGTTCGTCGCTCAACTGGCGATTGTCGCTTGAGGCAACGCTGCCATAGGCGACGCCTTCAATGCGACCATCGGAACCAATACTGCAGTTGAAGCTTTCGCCATTGTAGAGCCGGCCGGTAACACGCCAGCCTTCGCCTGTGCGGTCAACGCTATCGACGCTGTTGACACGCACATTGCGCTCGATCCGGGAAACACACATTTCGACCGCACGATCGATTCCGCGCGCACCATCATATCGGGAACTATCGCGACGCTCGCGATAATCATAATTCCTGTCGCGACGATATTCTCGCTCGCGGTAACGACGGTCGCGATCATTCCTTGATGCAGCACTGGCAATCGCGGCTATCCCGCCCAGGATCAAGACACCGGCGATCACATCTCCGGCATCGACGCGATTACGGTGACGATGGCGATAACGGTAATAGCGATGGCGCTGGACGTTTTCGGAATCTGCATCAAAAACGCCTGGTGTCGCATACGGCTCCCCAGCGGAGGCTATCGGTATCTCTGCCGCAGCGATCGGGGTTGCAGCCATTGAAACTGCTGCTGTTAACGAAGCAAAGGCTGCGAAGCGTCGGTACTGGGCCATAGGCTCCCTCCTTTTTCAGGGTGAGCGGCCACCACTCGCTCTTTGATTAAAATACCCTAGGCGGTCCATGATTGCTACCTCCTGAACCGCCCTAAAAGCTGGTTTTGCACCTGCAGCCTAGTGCAGGCCACGAATACCGCGATAATTGATCTCCGTTACGCGGTCACGTTCGACATAGCATGTGAACTTACCACGATCTGCACCAAGGCTGTAGCTACGGTCATAGTTGTAGCGGCGATCATCATATCCGTAGCGATCACTACGATAGCCATAATGACGCTGGCCATCAACAACCAGGCGGCCCTTCACGCGCCAGCCATAGCTGGTTCGATCGATGTCGCGAATTCGGGTTACATCGGCAAAGCGATAGCCTGACCTAAGCGCGTCGCGTTCGGCATTGCGGATGCATTTGTTGATTGCCCGGCGTGCGCGCTTCTCACCACGACCATAGCCGACACGATAATCACGATCCCGGTAGCGATAACCGTCGCGATAGCGATCCTTGTTGCCGGAACTCAGTATAGCGGCCAGTCCACCGATAATCAGTGCACCTGCGATCACTTCACCAGCGCCGATCTTGTCGGGGTCACGATGCCCGGCATAGGCCGGTGTTGCGCCTGCCAACGCCATTGCGCTCACAGCCGCAGTTGCGATCCCACCCTTCGCGAACTTCTTTACCTTCTTGCTCATCTGAGTTCTCCTCATCTGGGCCGCGGCGGGACTGCCTCGGCTATGAGGAGCTAGTTAAGCGATTCGGTTTGAGGTCAGGCTGAATTGGCCTTGCAGGTCATGTTCAGGTTACTATCCATTTTTCTGAACGTCTATTCAATTTCCTTAAGAACATCACGGGTAAACGCGACAATATCGAAGCGCGAACCAGTTGGATCTTCGCCCCTTCTCACGATCACCACATCCATACTGGGCACCACCACCAAATACTGCCCGCGATTTCCCATGGCCGCGAAAGTATCTGACGGGATGCCCTCGCTATTATTGAATAGCCACCATCCGGCACCATAGCCAATCCCGCGCCCCTCTGGCTGCGGACCGCTGGGCGTGGAGACATACTCGACCCAGTCTTCAGGGAGGACTCGTACGCCGTTCGGGAGCACGCCGCCATCGAGATAAAGCTGGCCCAACCGCGCAAGATCGCGAGCCGTAGACCAGACTTGGCTGGAGAGAATATAGTCGCCTTTCCAGTCTGTCTCCGCAACGGTGTGGTGCATGCCCAGCTTGGCAAAGACGTCAGCTGGTGGGTATGCCTCGAAACTGCCCTTGATCGCACTGATCGCCATCAGCGTATCGTTATTGGCATAGCGATAGACGCTGCCTGGCATGTAAACCAGCGGCCAATGCGCCGCTGTCTCGTCGATGGACGAACCGCCATAGTAGAGCGTGTTTGTGCGGTTGCCCGGAGTATCTGAATACCGCCCCGAAGACATACGCAGCAAATGATCGATTGTTACCGCGCGGCGCGGATCGCTTTCGTCTTCACCCAGCCCCGCCGACACGCTCACATCAGCTTCGCCGCGATGTGCTGCCGCCCCGACCAGCGTTGAGGCGATACTCTTGGCAACCGACCAGGTGCGTTGGGGCGTATCGGGAGAGAAGCTCTCCACATACATTTCGGTCGCCTCGTTTCCGCGCAAGACGAGGACTGCCGTCGTTCTGGATCCATCGCCGTAAGTTCCGTTGAATGCGCCGGTAAACTCATGAGTCAAATCAACCGAAAGTGACGCCACGGGCCATTCCGCAGATTTGGCAGATATAGGCGCTGATCGCATGGAACCACCGGATTTGTTTTCCGGGCTTTCCGAATGAGCCTTCAGCCCGACAGGCATATTCCTGCAACCCGCCCCATCAATATGCGCTGCCACGCGCGGCGGCATATCGTCAGCCCAGCTTACTTCGACACGCTCAACCGTACCGGACGAATTCCGAGTAATCTCGAACGGCAATGCGCCGACTATGCTGTCGAGTGGTGGCTGTATCCCGCTAAGTTCCCATTGGAGCACACTCTCCGGGGAGCGCGTCGCACCGTTGCGCTCCGCGTTCGCGATCGCTCCACAAAGGAACAACGCCTTATATCCGGCCGCCAGGACGCGATCATATCTTTGGTCAAGCAGTTCCTGCTGCGACTGGGCGATTACCGGGGTGGCGATAAGCAGCGTCGTAGCTGCGACAAATGCTGTACGGATCATTCCGCGACACTAGGCAAGCTTGCGCAAAAGAA
>DMWU01000004.1 GCA_003483125.1 Erythrobacter sp.
GGCCCACGCGTGTCTTGCCGACCGGCGGCAGGGTGGGATCCATCTCCGCTACTTCGCGGCGGAAATCCTCGCCGGCTTGCCAGATCGCATAGCCGGCCTTAGCCGCACGATCGGCATCGTCGGGCCTGGCAATCGGCGCACCCCAGAATGCAACCACCGCATCACCCACGAATTTGTCGATCACTCCGCCATGGTCGAGCACTACCTTGCTTAGGCTTTCAAGATAGCGGTTGAGCACGATTGCAACCTGCTCTGGTTTCAGAGCGTGGCTCATCTTGGTAAAGCCCTCCAAATCGCTGAAGAGAACACAAATTTCCTTCTTCTCACCATGAAGCGCGAGAAGTTTGGGCTTCTCGATTATTTCGAGAGCCATTTGTTTGGGCAGGTATTTGCCCAATGCGCCTTGGGCGAATTTGCGTTCAACCGCGCTGGATGCCCGCGCGGCACTGGTCACTGCGCTAAATGCTATAACCCACCCCAATATCCAGCCCACTGCGGGCAAATTGAAAGTGTCGACGCCTCTCCAATGCAAGAAGTACGGCAGCACAAAAAGCATCGCGGCCTGCAAGACAACCAGAGGGTAAATTCGCCAATTATCGAATTCGAGCAAGCCGGTGAATATGCCCAGCATCACCATTAGCACCGCCAGAACCCACAGGTTTATAGGTGGCAGATACGGCAGTGCCTCTCCATCAAGCATCTGCGCCAACATCGCAGCGTGGATTTGCATTCCAGGAATCGTTTGCGCGGTATTGGAAGTCAAAGATGTACTGAACTGGTCAGTATCGACCAGATTCGATCCAATCAGAACATAGCGACCCTCAACCTGGCTGCGCAGCAATTCGAGGATTTCAGGGTCATCGGGCAATGCATTGATGGCCTGCACCTCCAATGCTGCAAAGATCGGAGCGCTGACATTGCTTGCCCCCAGGCCTTCAGCGTCGCTATCTCGAAGGCCGACGCGATAGCGAATCGCTCCCTCATATCCTGGTAGGACGCGCGCGCCCTCACCTACTGATTGCAACATGGCCCGTCCCATTAACGGAGGTAGGTTAGGATCGATTGGCGGAAAGACGCGGGTAACCCCATCCTCATCGCTCATGCGGATGCTGGCCGGAAATGCGTTGCTACCCTCCAATTGAGCCATGAAAAAATCGAGAAATTCCTGCTGCTCGTAAATGAGATCGCCCTCATTGGTGGCCATATTCATGTATGCGATCGCCGTTGGCGTCCTCATAGATCGAAATGTCTCGATCAATTCCGTATCTTCATCTTGTGGTTGGTCAAAGATGATATCGATCCCGATCGCCTTGGGGCCGAGTTGGTCCAGCTTTTTCAGAGCATCAGTCAGCATGCCGCGATCTAGCGGCGATCGTTTTTGCGCCTGGATCAAGGTCTGGTCGCTATATTCGACGAGCAGGATCCTCGGGTCCTGCTCAACGCGCTCGACCAAGTTATAGGCACGCATGTCATAAAGGCCGCGCTCAGCGAAGTCGGTGAGTGGCAAATACCAGCTGTAACGCGCGACCAGCACAGCTACTAGGAACAGAAAAGCGGTGAAGATCAGGCGCGCAATTCCGGCCTCGCGGACATTGCGCCAGCCCCGAATGATAAAATTGCCAACGTCGGCCTGATCCAAGGAACCCCTCCCCAATCGAAAGGAAAGCCTTTTAACAGCTACAAATCAAGCTGCGCTATAGCTATTCGTCAGATGGTTCCCAAACCAGCACAGGTTTGCGCGCTGCCTGCGTCTCATCGAGCCGCCTTCGTGGCGCATGGAACGGCGCCTGCTTCATGCTTTCATCGCCCGCCCTTGCGCGTTCTGCCAGCGAGCGCATGGATGCGATGAACTGGTCGAGCGCGGCCTTGCTTTCCGTTTCTGTGGGTTCGATCAACATCGCGCCGTGGACCACGAGAGGGAAATACATGGTCATGGGATGATAACCCTCGTCGATCATCGCCTTGGCTAGGTCGAGCGTTGAAAGATCGCCACCGAAGCCCTCATCGCCAAAAAGCGCCTCATGCATGCAGGGGCCGCTCGCGCCGAACGGTGCATCGAGCAAATCGTCAAGACTGCGCAGAACATAATTGGCGTTGAGCACCGCATCCTCGGCGACCTGCCGCAGGCCGTCAGCACCATGGCTGCGCATATAGGTGAGCGCGCGGGTGAACATGCCCATCTGCCCGTGGAAAGCAGTCATCCGGCCAAACGCGTCAGTATGCCCATAATCAGCCGCATTCTCTTCCTCGACCAGGTGCACCACGCCTTCCTTGGTGCGCGCGGTGAAGGGTAGCGGGCCATAGGGGCTCAAAGCCTCTGACAAGACAACCGGACCCGAACCTGGGCCACCACCGCCATGCGGGGTAGAGAACGTCTTGTGCAAATTGATGTGCATGGCATCGACACCAAGATCGCCAGGTCGGACCTTGCCCACGATTGCATTGAAATTGGCACCATCGCAATAAACCAATGCGCCCGCTTCATGCACGGCATCGGAAATCGCCTTCATGTCGCGTTCGAACAATCCGCAGGTGTTGGGATTGGTGATCATCACGGCAGCAACATCAGGACCGAGGCGAGCCTTGAGCGCCTCAAGGTCAACACGGCCTTCATCGGTCGCAGGGATGTCCTCGACGCGGTAGCCCGCAAAGGCGGCAGTGGCAGGATTGGTGCCATGCGCACTTTCGGGCACCAGCACGATTTCGCGCGCATCGCCGCGCGCTTCCAGCGCTGCACGGATGCACAGGATACCGCAAAGCTCGCCATGGGCACCCGCCTTCGGGCTCATCGCCACGCCATGCATACCGGTAAGATCAATCAGCCAGTGGGCCAGTTCATTGATTGCTTCCAATGCACCTCGAATGGTGGAGGCTGGTTGCAGCGGATGCACATCGGCAAAGCCGGGCATGCGCGCGACCTTCTCATTCAGGCGCGGATTGTGCTTCATCGTGCAGCTGCCCAGCGGGAAAAGACCCAGATCGATCCCGTAATTCTGGCGGCTGAGACGCGTATAGTGACGGATAGTTTCCGGTTCCGAGAGGCCCGGCAGGCCAATTGGATCGCTACGCTCCATACCGCCCAGCCGGTTGCCCACTGCAATATCTGTATCGGGCAGATCAACGCCGGTCGTCTCGATATGGCCGATCTCGAACAGCAGGGGTTCTTCCAGCATCAACGCGCGATTGCCGCTAACAGTGGCCGGACCGCTATGAATGCTATCTTCTGAAGCGTTCATTTCGGGCTTCCACCCGCTCTGATTGGGAGAGTTCATGACAGCGCCTCCTCAAGTGCAGAGGCAAGCGTTTCGATATCCTCCTCGCTGGTGGTTTCGGTAACTGCCACCAACAAACCATCGGAGAGACCGTCAACGCCCGGATAGAGCCTGCCCAGCGATACGCCTGCGAGCACGCCCTGGTCGGCCAGCTTACGCACCACGGCTCGCGCATTCTGGCCCAACCGCAGGGTGAATTCATTTATGAATGTACCATTGAGCAATTCAACGCCCGGCACCTGCACCAGCCGGTCCGCAGCGATGCATGCAAGGCGATGGTTCTCTGCTGCGAGCCTGCGCAGCCCCTTCTCGCCCAAGAGAGTGAGATGGATATTGAATGCGAGCGCACACAGCCCGGAATTGGTGCAGATATTACTCGTCGCTTTCTCTCGTCGGATATGCTGCTCGCGGGTCGAAAGCGTCAGCACATAACCACGCTTGCCCTCTGCATCCTGCGTCTCGCCACAAAGCCGCCCAGGCATCTGGCGAACATGTTTCTTGTCACGCACGGCGAAGAGACCGAGATACGGCCCACCAAATTGCAGGCCGACGCCCAGCGCCTGGCCCTCACCCACCACGATATCCGCACCAAGCTCGCCCGGAGATTTGATTGCGCCCAACGCTACAGGCTCTGTATTCACCGCAATCAGCAATGCGCCCTTGGCATGTGCAGCTTCAGCTATTTCGGCGAGGTCGGGGATACGCCCGAAAATATCTGGATATTGGACAACGACGCAGCTCGTCTCGTCATCGATCCGAGTGATCAGGCCTTGATTATCCGGTTCCGCCTGCAAGGCTGGCAATGAATCGCCGATTTCATCCTGCGTGAACTTGGCCATTGTCTTGACCACTTCGGCATAATGCGGATGCAGCGCGCCTGAGAGCACCACCCTTTTGCGGCGCGTTACCCGGCTTGCCATCGCAACCGCTTCCCAACATGCGGTCGAGCCATCATACATCGATGCATTTGCCACCGCGCAGCCATAGAGCTTTGCCACCTGAGTTTGGAATTCAAACAGCATCTGCAGCGTGCCCTGTGCGATTTCGGGCTGGTAGGGCGTATAGGCGGTGAGGAATTCACCGCGCTGGATCAGATGATCCACGCTGGCTGGTATATGATGGCGATAGGCCCCTGCCCCCAGGAAGAACGGCGCGTCCGCAGCAGCTAGGTTCTTCTTCGAAAGCGTGCGCATATGCCGCTCGACCGCCATCTCACTCATATGCATGGGAAGGCCCTCAATCGGGCCATTCAGCCGCGCGTCTTCAGGCACATCGACAAACAAATCATCGATCGAACTTGCACCGACCTTGGCGAGCATTTCGCCGCGATCGCTATCGGTCAGGGGTAGGTAACGCATTTAAGTCCTCACATCAGAGGGAATCGACAAACGCTTTGTAGCCAGCCTCGTCCATCAGCCCTTCGAGCTGCGAGGCATCGCCAATGGTCATGCGGAAGAACCAGCCTTCGTCTTCAGGCGAGGTGTTAACCAGTGCCGGGTCGTCTTCCAGCGCGCCATTTGCTTCGGTCACTTCGCCATTGATAGGCGAATAGACGTCGCTGGCTGCCTTCACGCTTTCGACCACGGCAGCATCGCCGCCCTTGTCGAGCATGGTTCCGACAGATGGCAATTCGACGAAAACGATATCGCCCAATTGTTCTTGAGCGTAATCGGTAATGCCAACAGTCGCGCTTTCGCCTTCGACGTCGATCCATTCGTGCTCATCGGTGAAATAGCGCGGCATCTTATTTACTCCCTCGATAATAATTATGCGGAACAAAGGGCATCGACGTGACTGTTGCGCTGAGGCGCTTGCCACGCACCTCAATCTCCAACTCGCTGCCCTCTTCAGTATGTGCGGTATCGACATATGCCATGGCGATCGGGTGGCCGAGCGTTGGCGAAAACCCGCCACTGGTGACCGTGCCGACCATGGTATCGCCCGCGAAGACTTCGGCGCCCTCACGCGCTGGCATGCGGCCGTCGATTTTGAGCCCGATACGCTTTCTGGCAGGGCCGTCGTCGAACAATTGCATGACATGTTCGTGGCCTAGCCAACCGCCTGCTTCGCGCCGCTTCTTGGTCAGCGCGAAAATCAGGTCAGCACTTACCGGATCGGTTTCAGTGCTGAGGTCATGCCCATAGAGGGGCAATCCGGCCTCAAGACGCAGGCTATCGCGTGCACCTAGCCCTGCTGGCTTCACACGATCGTCCGCCACCAGCGCATCGGCAAGCTTCTCGACATGCTCTGCCGGCACGGCGATCTCAAAGCCGTCTTCGCCGGTATAACCAGCGCGCGAGATCCACAGCGGCACACCGTCCCAATCGAAATAGTCTGAGGTCATGAAGACTAGCTCGGCCGCTTCGGGAACCAGCACGCTCAGTGCGCCGACCGCTTCCGGCCCCTGCAGGGCAAGAAGCGCATTCTCGTCATAATGCGTGAGGGTAATCTCGTCGGGTAAGTGATCACGCAAATGGGCAATATCATCCCATTTGCATGCGCCATTCACCACCAGCCCATATTGCGGACCTGCATTGGTGACCATCAGGTCGTCCAGAATGCCGCCATTCTCTTCAAGCAGCAGCGAGTATCGCATGCGGCCTTCCTTCAGCGAGGTTATTGCGCCGGGCAGTAGCTTCTCAAGCTCCTCGCCTGCGGCTTCACCGCTTACGCCAAGCTGGCCCATATGACTGACATCGAACAGCGAGGCGTGCTGGCGCGTCCAATCATGCTCGGCCACAATGCCTTCATACTGGATCGGCATTTCATATCCGGCGAAGGGCACCATGCGCCCGCCCTGCGCGCGATGCCATCCATCGAGCGGCAGCTTTTCCGGGGCCTGTTCTTCTATAGTTTCGTCGCTCAATCTAAATTCCCCGCTTGAGGCGCACGGCGTTCCGTCACGAAACGCACATTACGCACCCCCTCTGTCGGGAAACCTGAGAGCTTAGCTGGACTGGTCCAGCCTTCCCCTTCGGTGGCAAGTTCAAGCGAACCTGCGCTTTCCAGAGTGTCGATCGGTCATGCGGTCCATTTACCTGAGAGATTCCGGGGCGGTTGCTCCTTCGGTGCTGCTAGGTTTCCCTATGCAGGCTCTCCCGCATGGCCGGATCACAGAATCGCTTCTGCGAACGACAATTTCCCTGTGCTCTAATCGGTTCGAATGGTCAATTGCGAAGGCGCGCCTAATTCCAATTGAGCCACAGCAAATAGACCGCTGAAAGCGCAATCCAGGCCCCACCGGCGGTCTTGAGCTTGCTCGGCCCCATCCACAGCGCAATCGGGCGGGCCAGGAAGGCGCCCAACATCGCGCCAGGTGCGGCCAACAGGACTACCTCCCATTGCACCGTCCCATGCTCGACATGCCAGAACATTCCCGCGATGACGCTGGCCGAGGAAATGACGCAGGCCGTGCCGACAGAAAGCAATATCGGATAGTGACGCAGGAACAGGTAGAATGCGACCAGTTCTCCAATACCGACAGAGAATAGCGCCGTAATCGCTCCACCCGGAATTGCGATTAGCGCAAGTACAATCAGATCAATCGGCGCAAGGCTGGAGCGTTCTGGAAGGATTCGGTTGAAGGTCCAGGTCGCTACGATCAGCGCTATACCCAGCAAGATAGAGAAGCTCTTATAGCCCATCGGTACCTGCTGCGGGTCGAAGGCTGTCAGCCTTTGTGTAGCAAGCAGCGCCGGCGTTGAAAGCGCCAGCACCAGCACGCAGACCAGCCAGTAATCGCGCATGTTTACTCGCGCCTCCAGCGGGCCGGGCTCATGCTGGTGATAAAGCCTGTCGGTCCAGCGTAGCGCGCCCAAGCTCATCCCATAGGCCTGGATACCCATGGAAACTGCAGTGACCCTCAGCGGATCGAGCTCCATCACGCCATGATCACGCAAAGCATTGTCAATAGGTACGAATACAACACCACCACCGGTTCCGCTGGCATTGGCGATGATCGCCCCAATCACCCCTACTCCGGGCAGGAATGCAAGAGTTTCGAGCAGGTCGCCCTTTGTTTCGACCAGCATCCAGTTGGCGATATAGGCGAGCGTTA
>DMWU01000191.1 GCA_003483125.1 Erythrobacter sp.
GGGGCCGGCGAGTGGCGGGCTGCCAAAGGGTAAGACCAATGCGCTGACAGTTGACCTTGCTGCACCCTCAGGCTGGTCGCTGCAGGGCGCCATCGATGCATTCCAGAATGGCCATCGTATCCGGCGCAGGCCAATGAAAGTGACAAGCGCGCAATTCCCAGAGGCGAGTGTGCTGGGCTTCATTATGGGCGCCGGCGCCTTCACGCTTGGGACCCAGGCGGGACAAAGCGCTCATAAATTGGGCGCGTTCAACAGCCTTGCCGTTGGAGTGACTACCGTTTGGGGAATATTGCAGGCTTTTTTTGGCAGTAAGGCCAACCCTTGGCGGCAAGGCGTGAAGGTCGAGTTGTTTACAGGTGATGATGGCACACCCTTCGAGCATAGCGGGAATGGTGATCCAGCTCGCAGGCAGTTCTTGCTCGCATCAACATTGGAGAGGTTCCCGGCAGGATTTCGACCCTTTGGAGATCTTGGAGCCGGCTTGAAGCTGGCGGTCCTCGATCAGACAAAGCGGCGCAATTTGATGATCCTGACTGCGGCGGCCATAGGCAAGAAGGTCTCAAACCTGCGCGAGCGAGGATTTCATCAATCTGCGGTCTCTCGTTTCGAGATGGAGATCGAAGGCCAAATCATTCTCGATGGCGAGGCTTTCCCTGAAGGCCGCTATGTCGTTGAACCAGGCCCAGAGCTTGAATTTGTTGCACCCTGAAGAGCAGACCTCGTCGCGACTGGATGAACGGATTTCCGTAGCGCTTGCGGCCCCTGTCCATCCGGCGGTTCAAGCTTTTGCAGCACACCTCGCGAAGGATCGCGGCGCGATGGGCGTATTGTTCTATGGGTCAAACCTTCGCACTGGGTCTCTAGAGGGCGTGCTTGATTACTACATTCTGCTTCCGGGTACGCAGGTTGACAGGATCTGGCCCAGGGTCAGCTATCACGAATGGACTTTCGAGGGAGAGCCCTTGCGCGCCAAGGTGGCTGAGATGGCACTCGAAACCTTTGCTAGCGCGGCGAGGGGCGAGCGGCTGGACACCACGATCTGGGCGCGTTTTGTGCAGCCAAGTGCGCTCATCTGGCAGCGCGATGAAAGCGACAGGGGGGAAATCGCGATCGCGATCGCCTCTGCGGCAAAGACTGCGGCGCGATTGGCTGTCGCTCTGGGCCCAGAGAGCGGCACGGCGCAGGATTACTGGCGTGCATTATTCCGCGCCACCTATTCTGCCGAATTCCGTGTCGAAAAAACGGGCCGCGAAGACTCCATACTCAGCTTCAACGAAGCTCATTTTGACGGGCTTCTGCTACTTGCCCTTGAGGCGCAAGGCATAGAGTTCAGGGGCAATGGCGAAAAGATCTCACCTGAAATGGCAAGGCCAGTTCGCAACGAGGTGTTGGGCTGGTGGCGACGTTGTCGGCGGATGGGCAAGCCGCTCAACATAGTCAGGCTGATCAAGGCGAGCGCGACTTTCGAGGGCGCAGCGCGCTATGCCGCATGGAAAATTGAACGCCACACAGGCGTTCCAGTGGAAGTGACGCCATGGCGTGAGCGACATCCCGTGCTGGCGGCGCCAGCGGTGCTGTTCTCTGTTTGGAGTGCTCGCCGCAAGGCGGGCTAATCCTTCTTTCGATACTTCATATTGATGCTGATCGGGGTAACTGCATCGCCCACTGTGACGCGCGTCTCCTTGTAGCTTGGCTTTCCAAGGTTGAAGAGCCCGATATAGGGATTGTTCGACATGGCACCGCCATCGACGCTCAAGTCGGTCTTGCCATTGCCATTTGTGTCGTGTCGCACTGCGATCCCATAATCGCCGGGTCTAGGCAGCGGCATGCAAAATGTCATTGAGCCGGCGGTGGCTGGCGCTTCGATCCGGTAGATCCACTTGCCCTTCTTGAGCCAGTCCGATTTGACGCCGCGATAGCTCTGCACGCGCATCATCCCATTGGAATTCTTGACCCCATTGATGGTGACGAGCAGCGCCGAACCGTTTCCGGTCTCGCATTTGGCCGGATCATGTTTGATCTTCTGGCGATAAATCTCCTGCGCGATGGCAGGTGTGGCAAGCGCGGCAATAAAGCTGCCCAAAGCCGTCAGGCCGAGCGCAATAGGTGCCAATCCCTGTTTCATGATACTTGCCATTTCCGTCCGTTATCTTGAGGTAAAATTGCGCAATGAGGCGGGAAGATTCAATGCGTTTCGTCGCTTGAATGGATTTGGCGCCCTGAATTCCGGCTGAATTGACTGAATGATGCTGGTTAAGCCTGCATAAGTGCGCAGGCTTGGGGAAAAGGGAATCGCGGCGCTTGTGGGTGCGAGTCTGCAGACGTAACCCCGGTTCTCTGCCACCTCATGGACCGAAAATGGCGCAGCCGCTGATTTCACCATCGATACTTTCGGCCGATTTTGCGCGGTTGGGCGAAGAAGTGCGCGCCATCGATGAGGCGGGCGCTGACTGGATTCATGTTGATGTGATGGATGGGCACTATGTGCCAAACATTACAATCGGACCAATGGTGGTGAAGGCGCTGCGCCCACACAGCAACAAGACCTTCGATGTCCACCTAATGATCTCTCCGGTTGACCCCTATATCGAAGAATTTGCAAATGCCGGGGCGGATATCATCACATTCCACCCAGAGGCCGGGCCGCATGCGCACCGCACTGCCCAGGCAATCAAGGCGTTGGGCAAGAAAGCGGGCGTATCGCTGAATCCTTCGACCCCGATCGATGTGCTCGACTACTTGATGGACGAGATTGATCTGATCCTGGTTATGAGCGTCAATCCGGGTTTTGGTGGGCAAAGCTTCATCCATTCTCAGCTAGAAAAAATTGCCAAGATTCGTGCGATGATCGAGGCGAGCGGCCGACCCATCCATCTCGAGGTTGACGGTGGAGTAAATCCTGAGACCGCACGACTATGCGTAGAGGCTGGCGCTGACGTGCTGGTGGCAGGATCGGCGACATTCAAAGGTGGCCCCGATTACTATGCGGCCAATATTGCGGCGCTCAAGGGCGAAGGAGCATGACCGACACGTTGTTCGGCGAGCGCAGCGACGGCCAGCTTCAATTCGATGAGTTGGCAGAAACAGAAACCCCGCGCGCGATCCCCCTAGCAATTGAAGATGAGCCGCTTCTTGCCGAGGAGGAGCTCGGTGAGGATGGCGAGCAGCTTGGCGAGCTGCCTCCCATCGAGATCGGCGACCTAGTGCCAGCCCAGGCCGGTCCTGGCGAAAGGCTGGTCCGCATGGCCTATCGCATGGGAATTTCAGGCACGACGCTGACCGCACCATTTCGCAAACCGGCGCGCCCGCGATTGCTGGCAACTGTTGCCAGCCCGCTCGAAGGCGATAGGGCGGCTGGCATAGCATTGCGGGCGGGGCATTTTCTGATTCATGGGGCCAAGACGCCCATTAAGCAAATGGACTTTGCCTCATCCTCCAGGCTTGCTCCTCCTGTCGAGCGCGTCGTGCATGGATTTTCATGGTTGCGTGATCTCGCCGCTTCCGGCGCGCGCGAACAGTGCACAGAGACGGCTGAAAGCCTTTGCCTGGCGTGGCTTGGTGCCAATCCGGTTCCTGCAAAGGGTGCTGGATGGAATGTTGAGTATGCTGGCCATCGCCTGCTTGCCTGGCTGGTCCATGCGCCCCTGATTCTCTCGGGCAATGATGATGGCTGGCGCCGCCAGGTTCTGAACGCGATGGAGGCAACGGCGCGCTGGCTCGATCGCAATGTTGTAAAAAGCGAAGATGATCTGGGTGCAGTCGCGGGCTGGGCGGCAATCACGGCGGCTGGCCTGCTGATGCCGCATGGCAAGCCGCGCCGCCTTTATGGCGAGGCAGGTTTGATCCGCGCGCTTGGAGAGCTTGTGGGCGAAGATGGCGGCACCTTGTCGCGCAGCCCATTGGCGCAGATGGATGCCATCGCTCTACTAATAGACCTCAATGCTTGCTACTTGGCCGCCGAGCGGGAGTCACCCGCTGCAATAGGCGTGATGATTGAATTGCTGGTCCCGCCATTGCTGGCCCTGCGTCACAGTGGCGGCGGGCTGGGCAGTTGGCACGGTTCTGCGGCGACCAGTGCGCATAGGGTCGCCGCTCTGGTTGATGCGAGCGGCGTACGCACGCGGCCGCTGAAGAAAGCTGCCAATTGGGGGTTTCACCGGCTCCAGAGTGGAAAGACAATTGTCCAGTTCGACGCCGCACCGCCCCCTAAGCCCCGTCATGCGCGTTGGGGCTGCGCTTCCTCATTGGCATTCGAAATGTCAGAGGATGGGCAGCGATTGATCGTCAATTGCGGTGGAGCTGCGCTAGCTGGCGGACTCGTGCCTTGCCGGATCGAACAGGGCCTGAGGGCGACGGCGGCGCATTCTACCCTCGTGCTCGACAATGCCAATTCCACAGCCATCCTGCTGGGCGGCAAGCTGGGCAAGGGTGTCGAAAAGGTCGAGCTTGATCGGCGGAGCATCAAGGGCCGCGGAGGAGATGCGCAGCAGATCGAAGCCAGCCACGATGGCTATCTTGCCCGCTTCGGCCTGACGCATCGCCGCATCCTTACGCTCAGTGCCAATGGCCGCGAGCTGAAGGGCGAGGATCTGCTCGTGCCCGAAACCCGCAAGGGCAAGCGCGGCAAGATTGGCTTTGCCATTCGCTTCCACCTTGGCCAGGGGGTCGAGGCAAGCCTTGCAGAAGACCGACGCGGAGCCGGCCTATTATTTCCCAATGGCAGTTTCTGGCAGTTCCGCATGTCAGGCGACGAGATAGGGGCGCAGACTTGTATCGAAGAAAGCATGTGGGTTGATGGTGAAGGCAGGCCGCATGCTGCACAGCAGTTAGTGATTGAAGGAATGACTTCGCGCAGTGGGGGGCAATTCTCCTGGCTGTTCAAGAAGATGGGGTAAATTCAAAGTGGGTGATGTGAAAATCAGGCGGGCACTGCTTTCGGTGTCCGACAAGACAGGACTTGTCGAGCTGGGCCAGGCTTTGGCTGGTCGCGGTGTGGAGCTGGTTTCAACGGGCGGTACGGCAAGTGCGCTGCGAGATGCGGGACTGGAAGTACGCGATATCTCCGATCTGACGGGTTTCCCCGAAATGATGGATGGCAGGGTCAAGACGCTCCACCCCAAGGTACATGGCGGATTGCTGGCTGTGCGCGACAACCCGGAGCATGCCGCAGCCATGGAAGAGCATGCAATCGGTGCGATCGACCTTGTTGTGGTCAATCTCTACCCGTTTGAGGCGACCGTGATGCGCGGCGCCGAACGCGACGAGATTATTGAGAATATCGATATTGGCGGGCCCAGCATGGTGCGCTCCTCAGCCAAGAACCACGCCTATGTAACGATCGTGACTGACCCCGAAGATTATGGTGCCTTGCTTGAGGAATTGAGCGGGCGCGAAGGCGCGACTTCGCTCAGCTTCCGCAAGGACATGGCGGCAAAGGCATTTGTCGCAACAGCTTCCTATGACAGCATGATCAGCCAGTGGTTTGCATTCGCTGACCAGGGCAAGATGTTCCCTGACATGCTGGCGATCAACGGGCGCGCGCCGGCGGTATTGCGCTATGGCGAGAACCCACATCAAATGGCGGCGCTATACACCCCAGTCGGCCCGCATGGCGCAGGTATTGCGCAGGCAGAGCAGCTTCAGGGCAAGGAGCTGAGCTATAACAATTACAATGATGCTGACGCGGCATTGGAGCTATGCGCTGAGTTTGGCGGCGGCGATCCGGCTGTAGTAATAGTGAAGCATGCCAACCCCTGTGGTGTGGCGCAGGCCGGAAGCTTACTCGAGGCTTGGGAGGCGGCTCTTGCTTGCGACAGTGTTTCTGCCTTTGGCGGAATCATTGCCGTCAATCGCGAGCTGGATGCAGCCACCGCAGCCGCCATTGCCAAGATCTTTACCGAAGTAGTGATTGCGCCAAGCGTAAGTGAAGAAGCGCGCGAAATCTTCTCAAAGAAGAAGAACCTCCGCCTCTTGACCGTTGGCAACCTGCCTGATCCGCGGCGTGGCGGCTTGGCTGTCAAACCCATCACAGGTGGCTTACTTGTGCAGTCGCGCGATAATGGCGCAATCTCGGCAGAAGACCTCAATGTGGTTACCGAACGTGCGCCAAGCGACCAGGAGTTGAAGGACTGTCTCTTCGCCTGGACCGTAGCCCGCCATGTCAAATCCAATGCGATTGTCTATGCCAAGGATGGCGCGACG
>DMWU01000275.1:0-122 GCA_003483125.1 Erythrobacter sp.
CTCTCACAACGCATTATCCGCTGGTTGACTGCGGGGCTCGTGATCTTTGTGGGAGTGCGCTTGCTCGCTGGAATTTAGCGAGCCGGTAGTGAATGGCTCCCCGAGTTGGATTCGAACCAACG
>DMWU01000275.1:428-3760 GCA_003483125.1 Erythrobacter sp.
ACCAAGTGATTAACAGTCACCTACTCTACCGCTGAGCTATCGGGGAGCATCCACTTTCGTGGACTGCGAGGGCCTATATGGTCGCTATCGGATTTTGGCAAGAGGTCAGTTGCAACAATTGCGGAAAGCTACGTGGCAAACTGTTCTGCTACGATCCGTTCGTCGAGTGCTTGCCCTTTGTCGAACAGCAATGTCAGCTCTGATTCGCGTGCGATTTCCAAGGTGACCTCGGCAATGTCGCGCAGCTCTTTTTGGTCAGCCACCGCAAGAACCGGGCGCTTGGCCGGCTCAAGGATACGGAATTTTACCTTGCTACGATCGGGCAGGATTGCGCCGCGCCAACGCCGGGGCCTGAACGCGCTGATAGGTGTCAAAGCCAACAGGTTCGAATCGAGTGGCAGGATCGGGCCGTTGGCAGACAGGTTATAGGCCGTCGAGCCCGCAGGGGTTGAAAGCAGCACGCCGTCGCAAACCAACTCTTCAATGCGCACACGATCGTCCACGCTGACTTCGATCTTGGCAGTCTGGCGAGTCTCACGCAGCAAAGAAACTTCGTTGATGGCGCACCAGTTCGCACTGGCACCAGTCTGTGTGACCGCCTGCATACGGATAGGACAGATCGCAATGGCTCGCGCCTTGTTGAGGCGCTTCTCAAGATCGATACCGGTCTTGTAGCGGTTCATGATGAAGCCGACCGTGCCCAGGTTTAGCCCGTAGGCGGGTATCACGCGTCCATTGTCGAGCATGGAATGGAGCGCGTGTAGCATGTAACCATCGCCGCCCAGGACGACGGCGGTTTGAGCCTCCTCTATGGGCACCCAATCATAGCGTTCCTCTAGCTCTCTAAATGCTTGTTGCGCGCGCGGCGTGTCGGAAGCGAGCAATGCGAGCTTCGTCATATCGATTGAATCGGTCAATCCACTGGTCCCTGTCGCCCAATTTCCAAGCCATGGTTTTATGTGTGGCTGTGCCATTTTTCAACGCATTGGAAATGTTAGGGCAGTCCGGCGAGAAATCGAGTATAAAGATCCCGTGAGCCCCAATGAGTCTCTTATGCCCGGCAAAGGGCCAATTATCGTCGCGTTTTCCGATCGAGACGCGAATGAGGCCAATCTGCGCGAAGCATTGGAACGCGACGAGGTTGAGGTCGTATTCCAACCGCAAGTTGATGCGAAAACAGGAAAAATCATTGGAGCAGAGGCACTTGCTCGTTGGAAACATCCTGAATTTGGCGAGCTCGCCGCACATGAGCTGTTTGAAATGGCGCAGGATGCCGACCTTGTTCCCGCGCTTTCGCGGCTAGTGGCTGGCAAGGCATTGCAACTCGCCAAGGATTGGCCGGGCAACTTGCGCCTGGCGATCAATGTGACGCCTGCGGAACTGGATAATCCCCGTTTCGAAGCAATATTTTCCAGAATGGTGAACGAATCGGGTTTCCCGGTTGAACGACTGGTGGTCGAAATCACGGAAGAGAGACCTCTGAAGGATTTGCCGGCCAGGGCGGAGATTTTGCGGCGACTGCGGACGAGCGGCATTAAGATCGCAATGGACGATTTCGGAGCAGGCTATTGCAACTTCAACTACCTTAAGTTGCTTCCGCTCGACATTATCAAGCTCGATCGCTCAATAATCGAAAGCATCGACAAGAACCCAAGGGACTTCGCCATCTTGCGCAGCATCATGTCTCTAGCGCAAGCGCTGGAGCTGGATGTCGTAGCCGAGGGCATCGAGAATGAAGCCCAAAGACGGATCGCGACTGAGGAAGGCTGCGTTTATTTGCAAGGGTACCTTTTTGCGGAACCCGCTGGGATGGATGCTTTGCTTGAGATGGCTTCGGCCTAAGTCTTGGCTGAGGAGCGCTTTGCGCGTTGTACAATCCTACTCAATCCCTTGGTTAGCTGGAATAGCCCGTTCAACCGGCTTTCGGGATCTCCCCATGCACGATTGATAACCAGCTTCATGTCGGGACGAAGCTTCGCGGTACCCTTTAGCTTGTCGACATAGGCAAGCAGGCCTGCAGGGTCAGGGAAATCGTCATTATGGAAGCTGACCAAAGTGCCGCGCGGGCCGACATCCACCTTTGCGATATTGGCAAGAATCGCCTGCTGCTTGATCTCGATCAGCTTGACGAGATTTGCCGTACCATCGGGCAATGGGCCGAAGCGGTCGATCATCTCAGCCGCCAACGCCTCAATCTCGGCGCTATCTTCGCAGTCATTGAGGCGACGATAGAGCGCCATACGTACAGCAAGATCGGGGACGTAATCTTCGGGGATCATGATCGGTGCATCGACAGTGATTTGTGGGCTCAACTTGTCCTGATCTTCCTCAATCCCAGCTGCGCCTGCCTTGGCGGCCATGATCGCGTCCTCAAGCATGGATTGGTAGAGTTCAAAGCCGACTTCGCGAATATGGCCTGATTGCTCGTCGCCCAGCAGGTTGCCGGCCCCGCGAATGTCGAGGTCGTGACTGGCGAGTTGGAAGCCCGCGCCGAGTGAATCGAGGTCACCCAGCACCTTCAGTCGTTTTTCCGCCACTTCGCTAAGCTGCACATCGGAACCATAAGTGAGGTAAGCATAGGCGCGCAGCTTAGATCGTCCCACACGGCCACGAAGCTGGTAAAGCTGCGCCAGCCCAAAGCGATCAGCGCGATGGATGATGATCGTATTGGCGCTTGGGATGTCGAGGCCACTTTCAACGATCGTCGTTGAGAGCAGTACATCGTATTTTCGATCATAGAAGGCGCTCATACGCTCTTCGACCTGTCCGGCACCCATCTGGCCGTGCGCTGTGACGACTTTTACTTCCGGCACATGCTCATGCAGCCAATCTTCCACCTCTTCCATATCTGAAATGCGCGGAACGACGATGAAACTTTGGCCGCCGCGGTGGTGTTCGCGCAGCAATGCCTCGCGCATCACGATTTCATCCCATTCCATCACATAGGTTCGCACGGCCAGCCTATCGACAGGCGGCGTCTGAATTGTCGAAAGCTCGCGCAATCCGGTCATCGCCATTTGTAATGTGCGCGGGATTGGGGTCGCGGTCAGCGTAAGAACATGCACATCAGTGCGTAGCTGTTTCAGCTTCTCCTTATGCGTCACGCCAAAGCGTTGCTCCTCATCGACAATGACGAGACCCAGATCGCGGAATTGCGTGTTTTTTGAAAGGATAGCATGGGTGCCGATCACAATGTCGACATCACCGCTGGTGAGGCCATAGCGAGTTTCCGACATCTCTTTCGAAGGAACGAGGCGTGAAAGCCGCCCGATCTTGAGCGGGAAGCCGGCAAATCGCTCGACAAAGTTGGTGTAGTGCTGCCGCGCGAGCAG
>DMWU01000071.1 GCA_003483125.1 Erythrobacter sp.
GCGCCCGGCAACAGCATCAATCGCAGCCGAACCCGTATCACCGCTCGTCGCGCCAACGATGGTGAGGCTGCTCTTGCGGCGCGCGAGGAATTTTTCAAACAACAGGCCCAGCAACTGCAGCGCCACATCCTTGAAAGCGAGCGTGGGGCCATGGAACAGTTCGAGCAGCCATTGGCGTTCGTCTAGCTGCACAAGCGGTGTCACCGCATCATGGGCAAAGCGGCCATAGGCCTGTTCGCACAGTCCAAGTAGCTCGTCTTCGCTAAGGGTGCCTTCTACAAAGGGCGCCATCACGCGCGCAGCGAGTTGCGGATAAGGTAGGCCGGCCATGCCGGCAATCTCGGCCTCTGAGAATTTCGGCCACTCGCGCGGCAGGAACAGCCCGCCATCGCTGGCTAGGCCTGCCAGCGTGACACCTTCAAAATCCAGCGCGGATGCGCTTCCCCTGGTTGAGATATATTCCATTGGCGAAGGCGGTTAGCCGCGGACAGCCGCAAGGGCAAGCAAGCTCACCTTGTCAGCGATCAAGACTGCTCTTTGTTTCGCTTGCGAATTGCCAGTCCGTAAATGAAGAGCGCAGTGAGCGCGAAGAAGAACCACTGCCCTGCATAGGCCAGATGATTATTGGGCACATCGGCGGGATCGGGTGGCGAAAGCGGCTCCAGTCCGGCGGCGGGTTCAGTCACGACCAATCGCGGGCCGGGCGCGACAATCCCGGAGACTGTCCCTCCATCCCATTGGGGCGTTGTGATCTCTTTCGACCACCCCAGCGCGACCAGGGCAGTCTTGTCACTGCCGGCAATGGCGCAATTGGCATAATGCGCCCATCCTTTTGCGCCGCGAACGCTTTTTCCCGCCCTGGCATCAAAAGAAGCAACCTGTAGGCAATCCAGTGATGATCGACGGAAAAGCGCGTCGCCAACATTTGCATCCTCGGCTGGCCAGAAAACCTCTGCCTGCGTTGACGAAGCCGCATCGTAACGCGCGAGCAATGCTTCCTTCTCTTGCGCCCGGCCCAATTGCCAGAAACCAAGCGCCACCATTGTAGCCGCCGCCGAGACCACGATTATTGTTGCGAATATTGGCAAACGTCCCGTCATAGGTCCCTACTCCCTGCCTCGCGCGCATCGTTGAGATATTCCGAGGCGAGTAGTGCAGCCTTGGAAATACGCAGGCCCCAGATAACAGCGCCAGTCGTGACAGGAACCCAGATCAGCGCGTGCAACCAAAATGGCGGACGCACAGCCACATCGAGCCAGAGCGCCAACCCCACAATCACAGCCCCAATGATCAGCGTAAGAAATGCGGCTGGCCCATCGCCAACATTGAAACGCGTTAGGTCCAGTCCGCAGCTGCCGCACTTATCGGCGAATTTCGTCGCGCGAACGAATAATGCCCGCTCACCGCAATTTGGGCACAAACCGAAAAGGGCAGCCGAGCGAATGCTAGGCTGCCCCTTCCCAATTGGCGATTGCTCGCCGCTATCCATTAATGAATCGGTGCTCCCCAGCCGCCCCAGATGTAGACGACTACGAAGAGGAACAGCCACACCACGTCAACGAAGTGCCAATACCATGCCGCAGCTTCGAAACCGAAGTGCTGGCGCGGCGTGAAGTGACCTGCATATGAGCGGAAAAGGCAAACAATCAGGAAGATCGTACCGACTAGAACGTGGAAACCGTGGAAACCAGTCGCCATGTAGAAGGCCGAGCCGTATGTGTTCTCGCCAAAGGCAAACGGTGCCACAGCATACTCGTATGCCTGAATGCAGGTGAAAAGTACGCCCAGTGCGATAGTAAGCCACAGGCCGGTTTTCAAACCCTGGCGATCACCATGGATCAATGAGTGGTGCGCCCAGGTAACGGTAGTGCCCGAGCAAAGCAGGATCAGCGTATTCAGCAGCGGAAGCTCAAACGCATTGAGAACCTCAAGTCCCTTGGGCGGGAATTGCGCAATCACGCCTTCCTGACCGAACAGTTCCTGCGTAACTCCGTCGACCACCTCGACAGGTGCCGGGAACAAAGCAAAGTCGAAAAAGCTCCAGAACCAGCCGACAAAGAACATCACTTCCGAAGCGATGAACAGGATCATGCCATAGCGCAGGTGCAGCTGCACAACCGGCGTGTGGTCACCCGCATGTGCCTCGGTCACAACATTGCCGAACCAGCTGAAGAAAGTTGCAATCAGGCCCAACACACCAATGCCAAGCACGATCCGCCATGCAGCGAGGTCATGCATCATCAAGACCATGCCTGTCGTGAAGGTGAGCGCAGAGATCGCCCCGATCAGAGGCCAGATATCTGGTTCGAGAATGTGATAATCGTGGGTCTTGGTGCCAGCCATTAATCTATCCTGTTGTACTTTGCCCTAATCGGGTTTGCCCAAGTATGATTTTCGAATGCCCTTAGTGCGGCTTTTCGGCGCGGTCCAGAGGCTTAGGAACCTTCTTCGTTTGCGCGGTGGAAAGTGTAGCTGAGTGTGATCTGCTCAACACCTTCCATCAGTTCGTCATCCAGTGCAGCCGGGTCGACATAATAGAGCACAGGCATGCTCACTTCCTGCCCGGGTTGCAACGTCTGCTCGGTAAAGCAGAAGCACTGTATCTTGTTGAAATATTGTCCCGCCTGCTCGGGCTCGACATTGAAAGTAGCCGTGCCAGTGATGGGCACGTCGCTGTTGTTACGTGCCGTGTAAGTTGCGAGGTCGCGAATACCGATCTGTACTGTGTCTGTCGGCTGGGCAGGCTTGAACGTCCATGGCAAATCGTGCGAAGTCGTCGCATCAAACCTGATCGACATCGTCCTGCCACCGGCGCTTTGGGCGATCTGGGCTGCAAGGTCGGCTTCGCCCTCGGTTGCGCGCTGAGTAGTACCGCCAAAGCCGGTTACACGGCAGAATAGATCGTAGAGGGGCAC
>DMWU01000035.1 GCA_003483125.1 Erythrobacter sp.
TTTGAGCAGACCTGCCATCGTCTTTCGACACTGCAACGCGACGGCGCGCGTGGCGTGCCCTTCTTTTTCTGCCGCGTAGATATGGCGGGCAATATTACCAAGCGACACAGTGCCACGCGCCTGCAATTTGCGCGCTTCGGCGGTGCATGTCCGCTATGGATCGTGCATGAAGCTGTAGCGATACCAGACCGCATCCTGGTGCAATTGGCAGAAACGCCCGATGGCCTTCGCTATGTCTCAATGGCCAAAGGTCTGGTGAAACCTTCCGGCAGCTTCACCCGCGCCCCGCGCCGATATGCTGTCGCGCTGGGTTGCGAGACCCAGCATGCAGGTGATTTCATCTATGCAGACGGATTGGACCTCACCTCGCAGCGCAGCGTCACACCCATCGGCCTATCCTGCCGGATCTGCCCCAGGGCGGATTGCGACCAGCGCGCATTCCCTCCCAGCGATCGCGCGATCGAAATCGATCCGGATCGCCGGGGCGTTGTGCCCTATGATTTCAGTTAAGTCGCCTAAAAGCCCATCATGATCCGCCGCGCCAGTGCAGGCGAGATCGAGTGCACGAGATTCAACAGCTTGACCATGCCGACATTGGCCTGTGGACGATTGCCCTCAATCGTCGCCAAGATATGCCTCGCGCATTCGGATGCAGGCATTTTCTTCATGTTCCGATCTGCCGTCATCTGGGTTTCAACGACAGGCGGCAAAGCCTCGATCACATGGACATTGCTGCCAGCCAGTTGCGCTCGCAGTGCCATTGTGTAGCTGCGCAGCCCCGCCTTGGTCGCGCAATATACGGGGCTTCCCGCTCGCGGCGCTATCGCCAGCCCGCTTGTGACATTTACCAATGCCGCCTCGGGCCGATCTTCCATGCGAGGCAATAATGCCGTGATCAGCCGGATGGGCGCATCGAGATTCGCGTAGATACAGGCATCAGTCGCATCTGCATCGGGCTGAGCTTGCCGGAAATCATGATCGACGCCCTGCCCCGCATTGTTGACGAGAATATCGATATTGCGGTCGCCCAGATCGGCAACCAGCGCGTCGACACCATGTGCATTTGATAGATCCGCCTCGATCGCTTCAAAGCCCTCGTCGCGCATCTCGGCCAGCCGATCCCTGTTCCGGCCAGTCACGGCGACTTGCGCGCCCTTGGCCTTCATCTGCCGAGCGAGCTCGCGCCCGATCCCCGCGCTGCCGCCGGTCAGCAATACTGCCTTGCCCGCGATATCCATTAGAGCTTCACAATACCATGTTCGACTAGGCTGCGCGCTGTGTCCTCAAGCGTTTGTTCCGGATCGATGAATTTATATCCCAGAACTTCTTCAGTGTGCGTGCCAGATACTTCGCGCACATTGCCGAGTTCGCTGCGGACTTGCTTCAAGGTCGGGACGAACGGCGCAAGTAGTTTCACCAACCAATCGGGCATCTGTTTGGTTGCGACATTGCTTGCAAATTCGGGCGTGCGGCGTCGAACAGCCTCCGCCATTTCCGAAATCCACATGAACTTGGTTGCTGTTGGGAAACGCTCCCCCCTGATCCTGTCAGCGGGAGCCTCGATCGCGAGCACATGGGCCTTGCCCACATCGCGAACATCGCAAACCGAAATTCCCATATTGGGCAGCAATGGTATCGAACCGTCGATGATCTGCTTCAGCATCTCGGTAGAGGTGGAGAGATCATCATTGTCTACGGGCCCAAAGACAGCCACCGGATTGACAGAGCAGAACACCATTCCAGGCGCATTCTCTGCCGCCCAATCGCGCGCCGCGCGTTCAGCCACAGTCTTGGATTCAATGTAGGGCGGCACCCCGGCGTCCAGATTGGTCCAGTCGGTGTGGTCGAAATGATCCTTCTCAGGATGGCCATAGGCAATTGCGGCGGCGGAGCTGGTTTGCACAAAACGGGTTACTCCCGCTGCCTTTGCAAACCGCAGCGCGCGCAACGTGCCCTCGCGTGCTGGCACGACCAATTCATTCTTGTCCTTTGGTACACCCAGCGGGAATGGAGATGCGACGTGGGCAACGGCATCGCAGCCCGCATTGGCCTCAGCCCATCCATCATCGCTCATCAGATCGGCCTGGAAGACCTTCAGCCGCTCGCCCGCATCGGGCCAGCGTGCGCGGAGTCGCAGTTCACTTTTTTTCTTGTTGCGAACGGTGGTGTTGACCGAATAGCCTCTAGCCAGGAGCTGGTCGATCACTTCACCGCCTATGTAGCCAGTGCCGCCGGTGACCAAAACTGTAACTGCCATGATAGTCTCCCCTTAAGCGAAGACTATCGCAGCATATGCCAGCGGGCAACTTACTTCAGCAATACCAATTCTTCAGCCATGGTTGGATGGATCGCAACTGTGGCGTCAAAATCTGCCTTGGTCAGGCCCGCCTTTATCGCGACCGCCGCCGCCTGGATAATCTCTGCCGATTCCGGCCCGACCAGATGGAGGCCGAGCACACGATCGGTCACCTGATCAACCACCATCTTGTAAAGTCCGCGCTCCATCCGATCGGAGAAGATGTTCTTCATCGGTCGGAAGTCAGAGGTGTAGATGGAAACCTCGTCGAATTCTTTCCTTGCCTGCTCTTCGGTCAAACCAACCGCAGCGATCGATGGCTGCGAGAAGACCGCGGAAGGAATAGTGCTGTGATCGACATGCCTTTCGTTATTGCCAAACACCGTATCCGCAAAGGCGTGCCCCTCTCGGATCGCAACAGGCGTCAACTGAACACGGTCGGTTACGTCCCCAACCGCATAAATGCTGTCGCAGCTTGACTTGCTATAGGCATCGACCTTGATTTCGCCCTTGTGGCCAAGCTTAACATCGGCATTCTCAAGGCCCAGCCCGGCCGTATTGGGCGCGCGTCCCGTGGCAATCAATACCTGGTCGGTTTCGACCTCTTCGCCATTGGAGAGATGTACGCGCAGCGAGCCATCTTCCTGCTTTTCGACCTTGGTGATTTGCGCATTGAACTGCAAATCCATGCCGCGCGCCTGCATAATGGGCGGCAGCTTCTCAATGATATCCTGTTCGTAGCTGCGCAGGATCGTCTC
The DNA here is from genome assembly GCA_003483125.1 of Erythrobacter sp. Classification (GTDB taxonomy): domain Bacteria; phylum Pseudomonadota; class Alphaproteobacteria; order Sphingomonadales; family Sphingomonadaceae; genus Erythrobacter. The sequence goes on from DMWU01000035.1 coordinate 3,055, forward strand.
GCTTCGATTGACCAGAGTGACCTTGCTGCCCAAGGCGTTGAAGACCCCTGCAAATTCGACAGCGATATAGCCGCCACCCATTACAACCAGCCGCTTGGGCTGCTTGTCCAAATGGAAGATTTCATTCGAGGTAATGCAGTGCTCATTACCCTCGAACTGAGGGCTGACGGGCCAGCCGCCAGTAGCAACAAGGATATAGCGCGTGGTAATTTCCCGACCCGATGCCAGCTTCACGCTGTTGGGCCCAGCGATTGTCGCCCGCTCATGAAAGCTCTCGACGCCGGCATTTCCCAAGGTTTCGCCATATAGGCCTTCAAGCCGGTCAACATCGCCATTCACGAAGTCGCGCAAGGTAGCCCAATCGAACTTCGCATCTTTGATCGTCCAGCCCTTGTTGCGAGCATGTGCCAGTTCCTCAGCGAACATGGATGCATAGACCAGCATCTTCTTTGGGACGCAGCCACGAATTACGCAGGTTCCACCAAAGCGATATTCCTCCGCAATTGCGACTTTCGCGCCGTGAGAGGCCGCAATGCGCGAAGCACGAACGCCACCAGAGCCGGCACCAATCACGAAAAGGTCATAGTCATACTCGGCCATCTTGAAACTCCTGCTGCGGCTATGGGGCGGCGTCCATCTCTACAATCAGCAATGCTT
>DMWU01000271.1 GCA_003483125.1 Erythrobacter sp.
CGCGCGGGCCCCGGCCGCGGGGGGAGGGCGGGCCGCGCCGCGACAGCCCGCGGCCCGCCACGCGGTTCCAGTCTGCATCGAAACGCGTGCGCCCGATGGCAACGCGCTCTGTACCCAGGAACGCCCCGGTGCTGCGCGCAGGAGGAGGGAATGGAGAGCGCAGCACCGGCGAACGCAACGGACCCTGCAGCTGGCCCCCAATTTGACCAATGCATACAGTGCTGATGGCCGATAGCGGCAGTGCAGGAGTATATGATGCGGAATAGCTGACAGTAGCAGGCGCCGCTGGCGCAGCCGGTGACAGGATTGAATTGGTGGGCGAGAGGATAGAGTTGCCTGCACCCTCTTGCTGGCGCTTCAGCGCCTCCAGGGCCGATGGCTGGCCGCCCAATATTGCCCTGGTCTTGCTCAACCGCGTGGCGGACGAGGAATAGCTGGCATTGGGGTTGTAGCTTGCGCATTCGGCATGCGTCGCGCCCACAGCGACCAATGGTAGCGCGGCGGGCATGGTAATAGCCAGCGGCGCAGAGGCTATGGCTGGCACTGCGAAAGTTGAAAGCGCAACAGCGCCAAGCAGGATCGGCTTCCTGAACATGGCACCTTAATGGGGCAGCACTCGCTACTACTCGGTTCGCATACAGGGTTACCAAGCCGGTAATCCTCTTTAACGAGTTTTCTCGTGCGGCGAGGCAAAGCGCGCGGCTTTGCGCGAATTTCAAGGTTAACGAGATGTGAGGGCGAGGGAAGGGGTATGAATAATTTTGGAGAAATACGGTGCCGTCTGGCGATTTTAGGCGTTGCGATAGCAACGCCAGAGTGCGACCGACCGACCAGAGGGCTTTGCCCGAAGCATAGCTAAGTGAGCGGATGCGACCCCTTGACCTCCCATCCATTCACGCCTAGAGGCGCGCGCAACCGGGCGGGATCACTCGATTCCACTCGGTAGATAGAGCTGAACATTGCCGGTTTAGTCCCGGGGGCCAGCGCATATGATGCGACGTGGCTCTTTTCTATTGGAGCGATCCTTCACCGGAACGCTTGCGGGGCAGCCGTCAAAGTAACCCGGTGGCCTTGGCCTTGGGTGGAGTGATTCAGGCTCGCGACTATACGCCGAAGGTGCTGCATGCACCGCCATCGGCGCAACGCGAACCACACTTCTCACCCATCAGGCTCATGTCGCCGCCATTAGAACGGTGAAGAGTACTTATGCCGACGATTAACCAGCTGGTCCGCAAGGGCCGCGTTCCGCAGAAGGCCAAGTCAAAGGTCCCTGCGATGGAGCAGAACCCGCAGAAGCGCGGTGTCTGCACGCGCGTCTATACAACGACGCCTAAGAAGCCGAACTCCGCATTGCGCAAGGTTGCCAAGGTGCGCCTGACCAACCAGCGTGAAGTCATCTCTTACATCCCGGGTGAAGGCCACAACCTTCAGGAGCACAGCGTTGTGCTGATCCGTGGTGGCCGTGTGCGCGACCTTCCCGGTGTGCGCTACCACGTGCTGCGCGGCGTGCTCGACACGCAGGGTGTGAAGGACCGCAAGCAGAGCCGTTCGAAATACGGCGCGAAGCGTCCGAAGTAAGAAATCCCGTAAGGAGCAAGATAGATGTCACGTCGTCGTCGTCCCGAGAAGCGGGAAATCCTGCCTGATCCGAAGTTCGGTGATCAGGTCCTGTCGAAGTTCATGAACAACCTCATGCTCGACGGTAAGAAATCGGTCGCAGAACGCATTGTTTATGGCGCTCTCGACACAGTTGAATCCAAGGCCAAGTCAAACCCTGTCGAGCTGTTCCATGCAGCGCTCGACAATGTGAAGCCGCAGGTCGAGGTCCGCAGCCGCCGTGTTGGTGGTGCGACCTATCAGGTGCCGGTCGAGGTTCGCCCCGAGCGTGCGCAGGCGCTTGCCATTCGCTGGCTGATCTCTGCTGCACGTGGCCGTGCAGAAACCACCATGTCGGCACGCCTTTCGGGCGAGCTGATGGATGCGGCCAACAATCGCGGCAATGCAGTCAAGAAGCGTGAAGACACGCACCGTATGGCTGACGCCAACCGCGCCTTCTCGCACTATCGCTGGTAAGGCCGACTAGACCCCCTCTCGGAGTAGATTATCATGGCACGTAGCCACCCAATCGAACGATATCGCAATATCGGCATCATGGCGCATATTGATGCCGGTAAAACCACCACGACAGAGCGTATCCTCTACTACACCGGCAAGTCCTACAAGATTGGTGAGGTGCATGATGGCGCCGCAACCATGGACTGGATGGAGCAGGAGCAGGAGCGCGGGATCACCATTACCTCTGCTGCCACCACCACCTTCTGGAAGGCGGATGACGGCGAGGGCGAAGAGCATCGCGTAAACATCATCGATACGCCTGGTCACGTTGACTTCACGATTGAAGTTGAGCGTTCGCTGCGCGTGCTCGACGGTGCGGTCGCCGTGTTTGACGGTGTTGCCGGTGTTGAGCCGCAGTCTGAAACCGTATGGCGTCAGGCTGACAAGTACGGCGTTCCGCGCATGTGCTTCATCAACAAGCTCGATCGTACCGGTGCAGACTTCTATTACTGCGTACAGTCGATCATCGATCGCCTGGGTGCGACACCGCTGGTGCTTTACCTGCCGATAGGCATCGAAGGCGGGCTAAAGGGTGTTGTCGACCTCGTGAACAATCGCGGCATCGTCTGGGAAGACGAAAGCCTTGGTGCGAAGTTCAACTATGTCGACATTCCTGAAGACCTTGCCGACAAGGCTGCCGAATATCGCGAACAGATGATCGAGACTGTCGTTGAGCAGGACGATGACGTGATGGAAGCCTATCTTGAAGGTGAAGAGCCTGACGCGGCAACGCTCAAGCGCCTGATCCGCAAGGGCACCATGGCGCGCGACTTTGTTCCTGTGCTTTGCGGTTCGGCCTTCAAGAACAAGGGCGTCCAGCCACTGCTCGACGCTATTGTCGATTACATGCCTTCGCCGATCGACGTTCCGGCGATCAAGGGCGTCCTTCCCGACAGCGATGTAGAGCAAAAGCGCCCCAGCTCTGACAGCGAGCCGTTCGCTGCGCTGGCCTTCAAGGTCATGAACGACCCGTTCGTGGGTTCGCTCACCTTTACCCGTATCTATTCGGGCAAGCTCGCCAAGGGCTCGGTCATGAACAGCGTGAAGGACAAGAAGGAAAAGATCGGCCGTATGCTGCTGATGCACTCCAACAACCGTGAGGACATCGATGAGGCATATGCTGGCGACATCGTCGCCATCGCAGGCCTGAAGGAAACCACCACCGGCGATACGCTATGCGATCCTGCGAAGCCGATCGTGCTGGAGCGGATGGAATTCCCCGATCCGGTTATCGAGCTGTCGGTTGAGCCAAAGACCAAGGCCGACCAGGAAAAGATGGGCGTTGCGCTCAACCGCCTGGCTGCCGAGGATCCTTCATTCCGCGTATCAACCGATCACGAATCCGGCCAGACGATCATCAAGGGCATGGGCGAGCTTCACCTCGACATCCTGGTTGATCGCATGAAGCGCGAATTCAAGGTTGAGGCCAATGTGGGCGCTCCACAGGTTGCATACCGTGAATCGCTCGGTCGCGAAGTCGAAGTCACCTACACGCATAAGAAGCAGTCGGGTGGCTCGGGTCAGTTTGGTGAAGCTAAGGTTGTCGTCACCCCGGGTGAACGCGGCCAGGGCATCATCTTCGAAGACGAAATCAAGGGCGGTAACATTCCACGCGAATACATCCCGTCTGTTGAGAAGGGTATGCGCGAGCAGGCTGAGAGCGGTTACCTCGTCGGCTTCCCGATCATCGATTTCACCATCCGCCTGATCGACGGTAAGTACCACGATGTCGACTCAAGCACGGTGGCCTTCGAAATCACAGGTCGCGGCGCAATGCGCGAAGTGGCCGAAAGAGCCGGCATCAAGCTGCTTGAGCCGATCATGAAGGTCGAGGTGGTGACACCTGAAGACTACCTTGGAGACGTGATTGGCGACATGAATAGTCGTCGTGGCCAGATCCAGGGTACCGACAGCCGCGGCAATGCCCAGGTCGTCGAGGCATTCGTGCCGCTGGCCAATATGTTCGGCTACGTTAATGAGCTGCGTTCGTTCACTCAGGGCCGTGCCCAGTACACGATGCAGTTCAGCCACTATGACGAAGTTCCGGCAAATGTTGCGCAAGAGGTCAAGGAGAAGCTTGCGTAATGGCGCATCAAGGTCTAGGGGCGGCGCCTGATTCAGCGGGTGCCGTCTTTCCCGCAGAAATTCAATTTTGAACTCAGAGGTAATTTGAGAAATGGCTAAGGAAAAATTTGAGCGGAATAAACCGCACTGCAACATCGGCACCATTGGTCACGTTGACCACGGCAAGACCACGCTTACTGCAGCTATCACCAAGGTGATGGGTGCTGGCGTTGATTTCGCCGACATCGATAAGGCGCCTGAAGAGCGTGAGCGTGGTATCACCATCTCGACTGCACACGTTGAGTATGAAACCGACGCACGTCACTATGCGCACGTCGACTGCCCGGGCCACGCTGACTATGTTAAGAACATGATCACCGGCGCCGCACAGATGGACGGTGCTATCCTGGTTGTGAACGCTGCTGACGGCCCGATGCCGCAGACTCGCGAGCACATCCTGCTGGCTCGCCAGGTTGGTGTGCCTGCTCTGGTGGTTTACATGAACAAGGTTGACCAGGTCGACGACGAAGAAATCCTCGAACTGGTTGAACTGGAAGTTCGTGAACTTCTCAGCGAATATGGCTTCGACGGCGACAATATTCCGATCATCAAGGGTTCTGCTCTTGCCGCTCTGGAAGACCGTGATCCTGAAATCGGTGAAAACTCGATCAAGGAACTGATGGCTGCCGTTGACGAGCACATCCCGCAGCCCGACCGTCCGATTGATCAGGACTTCCTGATGCCGATCGAAGACGTGTTCTCGATCTCTGGTCGTGGTACGGTTGTTACCGGCCGTGTTGAAACTGGCGTTGTGAATGTTGGTGACGAAGTTGAAATCGTCGGCATCAAGGACACC
>DMWU01000211.1 GCA_003483125.1 Erythrobacter sp.
TCGGCCGGGTCGAGGTCTTCAAGAACGTAACAGCTTCCATGGTTGAAGGCGCGATTGCCGGTACCGTTAATCTTGTGACCCGCAAGCCGCTTGACCGCTCGGGCACGCATCTGGCCGGCTCAATTGAAGCAAATTATGGCGATCTTCGTGAAGACTGGTCGCCGACCTTTAACATTCTGGGCTCGACCACAGTTGAGACCGAGGGAGGAAGGCTTGGCTTCCAGCTTGGTTACTCAAACTCGGAGCTCAAGAGTCGTACCGATGCATCTCAGGTTGGCGATCCATGCTATCGCGATCCTGCTTTGAACGCAGATTGCATTAGGGCTGTGTCGGTTGGTTCAGGCGGCTTTGTCGGAGATCCGAATTTTGATGCTTCGAATTTCCCGCCAGCCGGTGCAGTTTTGGTGCCGCAATATGCCGGCGTTCGTACGACCACTCTTGATCGCGAGCGTGAAGCTTGGAGTGGGACCATTCAGTATGAAGATCCCACAGGTGATTTCATCGCAACATTCGAATGGCTGCGTTCGGATACTAGCTTCTTCACCGAAGAATACGCTCTCTTGGGGCGTAGGGACGATCCCAATGCGCCGATTATCGAAGCTGCGGATGCTTGGCAGTATGATGAAAACGGTCAATTCGTAAGCGGTGTCCTTACCGCAGGGCGAGGCAATGCTTATGCAACGCCATTTGGGCTAGGCGGAGTTCCACTTGATACGTTGCGATTCCTACGTGGTACGGATTCTACTACAGAAGATTTCTCGTTCGATGTGAAATGGAATGTGACCGACCGTTTGCGCCTCAATTTTGAAGCGCAGCGTATCGAATCTGACCTGACAAGAGACTCAGTATTCGGTGCAATGAGTACTTGGGCAGATATTGCCGTCGACCTGAGTGGCAAAACTCCAGACGTACAGTTCTTGGCGCCTCCAGGTGCGCCCGCTGATTATTTCTCGAGCGGCTTCTACACTTATTATTGGTTTGGTCTCGATAGTCGAGAGAAGAACGAGGGCGACCTCGATAGCCTTAAATTTGATGTTGAATACGACATTAGCGACGAAGGGTTCTTCAAGCAGGCCAAGTTTGGCGCACGTTGGGCCGAACGAGATCGAACCACTCGAAACACCAACTTCAGCACATGGGGTAACCTTTCAGCGCCATGGGCGGGCCGCGGTGGATGTCTGCCATGGGGTGAAGGGCCAGGATGCTTCTCAGGATCTGGTCCATTCGTACCTGATTGGTCAGGCTTTACTCCGGGACGTTTCTATACAGGTCTTCCAGGCCAAGAGTTCGCGATTGCTGGGGGAGCGTTTGTGGACGAATTCCCGCAATATACGAATTTCCGCGATCCTTTCGGGGATGGATTTCAGCGCGGGAGTGCGTCAACGCCAGTTCCAGGCGGTGCAGCATGGTTCTATGGTGGCGATGATTTCCTGCAAGATTACCTAAATGGTGATGTGCAGCCGGTATGGGATGAAATTGCCGCGTTCTCTCAGACGCCTGAGCGTTTCAACCTGGGCGTGGCAGATCGAATCGCGTTCGATGAGATTACAGGCGAGCCCATTCCTTGTGACATTGAAGGCGTATTCTGCCCCAATGAAGTTTCCTCTGTTTCAGAGGTCACAAAGGCAGCCTATGCGCAGGTCGACTACGGATATGATTTCGATAATGGCTGGAATATCGAGGGTAACTTTGGTCTACGCTATGTAGAAACAGAGGTTACCAGTGGCGGTCGCATCGGTCTCCCAACTCCAGGTCGATTTGATGATCTGAGCGTGGGTGGTAACGGCGATGGGATTGTTCAGGTTTCAGAAATTGAAAACGTCTGTCAGTCTCCTGCAGCACCGGGCATTCAGCGTGGATTCTGTGATGCTTCCTTTACGAGGCAGGCTGAATTTGCGGCCGCGCATACAGGCGAGATCATTATTGATAATCGTAAGATTAAGTTTGATCATTGGTTGCCCAGTTTCAACGCTAAGCTGGACATAGGTGATGGCGTATTATTCCGACTGGCTGTGTCGAAAGGTATCTCACGGCCAGATTTGCAGCTGTTCCGTGCCGGCGGCGGCATCGGGGATAATACCGGTGCCCTTTTGCAAGCAGGTAATCTCAATAGTGGTCCGCTGTTTGCGATCTCAACCGGCAACCGTGATCTACGACCTGTCGAATCTTGGAACTATGACCTATCGGCAGAATGGTATTTCGCCGATCTAGGATCGCTTACATTCTCGGTTTTCCTGAAGGATATTTCAGGTATCGTGAATTCCGGTTTCCAGACTGTGAATTACACAACCGATGGCGGAACATCTTTGGATGTAGCGGTTAACGGTCCGATAAATGATCAGGGTGGAAATCTGAAGGGTTTCGAGATCACTCATCAACAAACCTATGATTTCCTTCCAGGAATTCTTAGCGGTCTAGGTTCACAGTTCACCTATACTTATGTGGACGGGAACGACTTCTCGAACCCGAATCTTTCGGACGTCGGCCAATCCTCCATCACAACGGGGGCCAACCAATTGAACGGTGGCGCCTTT
>DMWU01000169.1 GCA_003483125.1 Erythrobacter sp.
TGTGGCGCGCGACCAGGTGAACCAGGCGGCCGCGATCATCATTACAAGCGCGGGTAAGGCGCGCGAACTCGGAATCCCGGAAGATAAATGGGTCCACATCCATTCGGTCACCATGGCGAGCGAATTGCAGCTGATGGAGCGGCCCGACATTGCCAAGAACCCGGCAACCATTCGCTCACTTGAGACTGCATTGGCGCGGGCGGGCAAGTCGCTGGACGATATGCGCTATCTCGATTTCTATTCCTGCTGAGCCATTCCTGTTTTCAATGTTGCCGTCCTATTCGGATTGTCGGCGGATGATCCGCGCGGGCTGACATTGACTGGTGGCCTGCCATTCTTCGGCGGGGCAGGGAATAATTACTCTGCCCACGCGATTTGTGAAGCGGTTCAGCGCTGCCGTGATGATCGCGGCGCCTATGCCCTGGTTGGTGCCAATGGCGGTTGGATGAGCAAATATTCGACCGGCATTTATTCCACCGAGCCAGCCGATTGGTCGGCCAATGATCGCTATGAGAAACTGTCCAAAGCTACCGATGGCCTTTCGCGCGCCACCGGGCCGCAAGAGTCGGCCACGGTAGAAACCTACACGATCAACCGTGGCAAGACGGGTTCGGACGGGATCTTCATCGGCCGTAATGGCCAGGGTGAGCGCGTCTGTGGTAATGCGGAACTTGATCACGAGGCGACCCGCGCATTGTTTGAAAGCGGCGAGCCTTTTGGAGCAAAGCTGTCGATCACGCAGGATGATCGCGGCCGCAATATCGGGCGCGTGACCTAGTTAGCGCGCCTAGTCCTTCTTGCGTTCACCACCCATGAAATCGAGCGCGGAGAAATCCTCCGGCGCGGGCACTTCGACAATCGGATCGTCGCGATCATCAAATTCGGTGCGCAAGGCACGGCTCATCACCGCATGCATCGCATAGAGACAGGTGATATAGGTAAGTTCGAGGATTTCTTCGTCGGAGAATTCTGACTTTACCTGCGCGAACAGGTCATCGGGAATGCGCCCCTGATGCGTCACCAGCCGGTCTGCATAGGCTAGCACCAGCCGTTCGCGGGTGTCGAAGCATTCCGCCGTTTGCCAGGTTGTTATTGCTTCGATTTTCTGTTCGCTCACTCCAAGCCCGCGCAGGCTTTTGCAGTGTTGCGAGAAGACGAATTGGCTACCTGCTGCCCAACCAGCCCATGTCTGGCCCAACTCTCGCAAGACAGGGTCGATCTTGCGTTCCGGGTCGCGATAATAGGCGAAGCCTTGCGCGGCATGTTTCAGTGTGGCGGGGGAACCAGCAAACACTGTCCACCAGTCGCCAGGCGTGCCTGTGGCGGTGCCAGGTTCAGCTACTGGATCACGCTCTCCAAAAAGTAGATTGTAGAGCGGGATCGCGACGTCTTGATCCGCTTCGCTGCGCGGTACTTGCTTGAGGCGCGGCATGATCAGGCATCCACCGTTGCGGGTTCATGCGCGACATCGTCAGGGCCGAACTCTTTCGTCGTCGCCGCGAATTCCAGCATGATGCCATTAGGGTCGGTGAAATAGACTGAACGGACGAACACGCCGGCGTGTTTGTCGCGAGATACGCCCATCGGGCTGTCGTCATGGTTGACCACTGCATGGGTGTGCGGGACGCCAGCTTCCTCCAACCGCTGAAGCGATGCCTCCAATTCACCCTCTTCCATTTCGAAAGCTAGGTGGTTCATCGATCCAACGGCTGTCTTCGGCTCGTTGGGAAAATGCTTGACCGATGCGATGCCGGGTGCCGCTGGCGGGCCATCCTCCCACCAAAAGAATGCGACTGCTGCTCCGCCTCCGCAATCGAAGAAGAAATGCTGACCGCCGCCCGGCAGCTCCACTGTCTTGAACAGCGGCATATTGAGCACTTCGGTGTAGAATCTCACCGTTTCCTTCATGTCGCGACATACAAGCGCGATATGATTGATCCCCTTGGTCTTGATCATGTGGTATCCTCTCCCGTGGATTGACCTCCACATGCAATATGCGCCGTGCTTGTTGAATCGGCAATCGCGACTTGTGAGAGGCGTCTGCCAGCTTTGACAAGAAAGCGAATTCCACGTATATAGTTACAAAAGAAACTAGTTCGATTCTGCCATAGGAATAAAGATGGCCGATCTGTTTGAAAATCCCGCGGGCCTTGATGGCTTTGAATTTGTTGAATTCTGCGCGCCCGAAAAGGGCCAGCTTGAACCTGTGTTCGAAGCGATGGGCTTCACCCATGTCGCAACGCATCGCAGCAAGGACGTACATCTGTGGCGTCAGGGCGGGATCAATTTAATCGCAAACTATGAGCCACGCAGCGCCGCTTGGTATTTCGCACGCGAACACGGCCCGTCGGCTTGCGGCATGGCCTTCCGTGTGCGCGACGCAGCCGCTGCCTGGGATCACCTGATGGAACAGGGGGCAGAGCCGGTCGCAGTTGAAACAGGCCCGATGGAACTCGCCATCCCGGCCATTCGCGGCATTGGTGGCGCAATCCTCTATCTTGTCGATCGCTATGAGGGTGAAGGTGGTGAAGGCTTGTCAATTTATGACATCGACTTCGAATACCTGGATGGTGTTGAGAAACACCCCGAAGGTGCTGGTTTCAAGCTGATCGATCACCTCACGCACAATGTCTACACCGGTCGGATGAAGTATTGGGCGGACTATTATGAGACGCTCTTCAACTTCCAGGAAATCCGCTTCTTCGACATCAAGGGCGAATATACCGGCCTGACATCGAAGGCGCTGACTGCCCCAGATGGAAAGATCCGTATCCCGCTCAATGAAGAGGGCGAAGGCGGCAAGGGCCAGATCGAGGAATTCCGGCGCGAATTCAATGGTGAAGGCATCCAGCATATCGCGCTGATCTGCGATGACCTTGTCACCTGTTGGAATCGCCTGAAAGACCTTGGCGTGCCGTTCATGACAGCACCTCCTGAAACATATTACGAAATGCTCGATGAGCGCCTTCCCGGCCATGGCGAGAATGCCGATGAGCTGCAGATGCGCGGCATCCTGCTCGACGGAACGACTGAAGGCGGCCAGCCGCGCTTGCTTTTGCAGATCTTTGCTGAAGCACAGGTTGGCCCGGTCTTCTTCGAATTCATCCAGCGCAAGGGCGATGAGGGCTTTGGCGAGGGCAATTTCAAGGCCCTGTTCGAAAGCATGGAGCGCGACCAGATCCGGCGCGGCGTGCTGGAGGTTGAAGGGGAGCCTGCCGAATGAGCGTAGTCAAACCATCGGGCATCCACCACGCGGCGTATCGCTGCAAGGATGCGAAGGAAACGGTCGATTGGTACGGCCGCGTGCTGGGCATGGAATACACCACTGCCTTTGCTGAAGACCATGTGCCATCGACGGGTGAGTATGATCCATACATGCATGTCTTCCTCGATGCGGGCAATGGCAACGTGCTGGCATTCTTCGAACTGCCCAACCAGCCCGATATGGGGCGCGATGAGAATACGCCTGCATGGGTTCAGCACCTGGCATTCCGCGTG
>DMWU01000124.1 GCA_003483125.1 Erythrobacter sp.
GTGGGGGGCATCGTATCGAAGTCAGGTACCCTCACTTACGAGTACGTGGATCAGTGCACCAAGGCAGGCCTCGGCCAAACCACGGCCATCGGCATCGGCGGTGACCCCATCATCGGCACCACGACCCTGGAAGCGGTTCAACTCCTCATGGCCGACGACGAGACCGACGGCATCATCATGATCGGTGAAATCGGCGGCAGCGCCGAGGAAGAAGCCGCCGAGTTCATCAAGCAGGAAGCAGCCAAGGGCCGCAGCAAGCCGACCGTTGGCTTTATCGCGGGCCGCACGGCACCTCCGGGTCGCCGGATGGGCCATGCTGGTGCCATTGTCTCGGGCGGCCAGGGCGGCGCTGATGACAAGATCGCAGCGATGGAAGCGGCGGGCATTCGCGTGTCACCCTCGCCCAGCGAGCTTGGCACTACGCTCGATGCAATGCTGAAGGAGATGGCCTGACCTTGGCCGGGATCGCTCTTCCTCCCCAGGGGGCGACAAAGGCGGGGTCAATGGTTCCAGAAGGGAAACCTGACCATGGGCAATGAGAGTCTCGAATTCTACCCAGATGATCCCCAGCCGGGGCCATCCTGGGGCAACCCTCGCTGGCCGCAGGTCGGTGGTGATATTGAAGACGACCTGACACAGGCGCTTGACCCCACCGCCATGAAGCTGGCGATCAAGGCTGCTGCGGCAAAGGCAGGCAAGCCGACCGATCCCAAGGCGATTGAGGAGGCAGCAGCGGATGCTATTCGCGCCATGCTGCTCATCAGGCTTTACCGGGTACGCGGCCATATGGCAGCCGATCTCGACCCACTGGGCCAGCACCATCACGAAATGCCCGAAGACCTCAAGCTCGAATGGCATGGCTTTGCCGGGCAAGAGGACAAGGAAGTTTATGCCGGCGGGCATATGGGCTTTGAATGGGTCACCGTCGAAAAGCTTGTAGAGACCCTGCGCGCAAATTACTGCGGCAAGGTTGGCCTCGAATATATGCATATCGCCGACACCGAAGAGCGGCGTTTCCTGCAAGACAAGTTCGAGAGTCCCGGCGACACGATCCAGTTTACGCCCGAAGGCAAGCGCGCGATCCTCTCTGCCGTGATTCGCGGCGAACAATATGAGGAATTTCTCGCCAAGAAGTATGTCGGAACCAAGCGTTTCGGCCTTGATGGCGGTGAATCGATGATCCCCGCACTTGAGGCGGTAATCAAATATGGCGGCCAGCTGGGCGTGCGCGAGATCATTTATGGCATGGCCCATCGCGGTCGGCTGAACGTCCTCGCCAATGTGATGGCCAAGCCATACAAGGTAATCTTCCACGAATTTTCCGGTGGCAGCGCCAATCCCGAAGATGTCGGCGGTTCCGGAGATGTGAAATACCACCTCGGCACCAGCACCGATCGCGCATTTGACGATATCGAAGTGCATATGTCGCTCGTCCCCAACCCCTCGCACCTTGAGGCGGTTGACCCGGTAGTACTGGGCAAGACGCGCGCCCAACAGGCGATCCGCGATGACCTTTCAAAGCATGAGCAGGTCCTGCCTTTCCTGATCCATGGCGACGCCGCCTTTGCTGGCCAGGGCGTGGTTTGGGAATGCTTCGGCATGTCGGGCGTACCCGGATATAATACGGGTGGTTGCATCCACTTCGTGATCAATAATCAGATCGGTTTCACCACCAGCCCGAAATTTGCTCGCAGCTCCCCATATCCATCAGATGTCGCCAAAGGCGTGCAGGCACCAATCCTGCATGTGAATGGCGATGATCCGGAAGCTGTGACCTTCGCCTGCAAGCTGGCGGTTGAATATCGCCAGAAATTCGGCCGCGATATCGTGATCGATATGTGGTGTTATCGCCGCTTCGGCCACAATGAAGGCGACGAACCAAAGTTCACCCAGCCGCTGATGTATGACGAAATTCGCGCGCATCCCAAGGTCAGCCGCGTTTACGCCGGTCGCCTTGAGCAAGAAGGAGTGATCGAGGATGGCGAGCGCGATGCGCTGTGCAAGGAATTCGTTGCCCATCTCGAGGAAGAGTTCGAGGCAGCGAAAAGCTACAAGGCCAATGAGGCAGACTGGTTCGGCGGACGTTGGGCTGGCCTGAACAAGCCGGCTGACCCTGAATCCGCGCGCCGCAATATTGAAACGGCAATTGACCGGAAGCTGCTTGACAGCCTTGGTCGCACCCTCACCACAGTTCCTGACGATCTGACGATCCACAAGACGCTTGGCCGTGTCATCAAGGCAAAAGAGAAGATGTTTGCCGAGGGCTCCGGCATCGACTGGGCTACCGCAGAGGCGCTCGCTTTCGGTAGCCTGGTCATAGAGGGCTTCGGCGTGCGCCTTTCCGGGCAGGATTCGGGCCGCGGCACCTTTAGCCAGCGCCATGCCTGCTGGATCGATCAGAAGACTGAGCGCAAATACATCCCGCTGTGCCAGCTGCCGCATGGCAAGTTCGAGGTCTATGACAGCCCGCTTTCGGAATATGGCGTGCTGGGCTTTGAATATGGCTTTGCCAGTGCCGATCCGAAAACGCTGGTTCTGTGGGAGGCGCAGTTTGGCGAC
>DMWU01000048.1 GCA_003483125.1 Erythrobacter sp.
TCCAGCGCGCTTGCGTAACGGGGGGCGGCACCAGTTGCGCCACGCGATCGCCGCGTGAAATCGCGAATGGCTCCGTGCCGTGATTGATCATGATCACTTTCAACTCACCACGATAATCGGAATCAATCGTACCCGGCGTGTTGGGGACGGTTATACCGTGCTTGAGCGCAAGGCCCGATCGCGGCCTTACCTGGATTTCAAAGCCCTGTGGAATTGCCAATGAAAGACCCGTCGCCACCGCATGGCGCGCACCGGGCGTAATTGTCACGTCTTCGGCCGACAGCACATCCATGCCTGCGGCCCCATCAGTCGCGTAATGTGGTAGCTTCAGCCCTTCGCCATGTGGCAAACGCTTCAGTTCCACCCCGACCTGGTCAGTCTTCCTCTGTTCCATTGAGAGAGGCTGCTACCCGCTCAACCAGCGCCATGGCAACGTCCAGCTTGGGCATTTCCTCAAGACTCTCGACCCCATCGGCCCTCACAATATGGACGCGGTTTGTATCACCGCCCATGACATCGCCCGAAACATCGTTGGCGATAATCCAATCTGCAGCCTTGCGCTTGCGCTTAGTCTTGGCGTTGGCGACCACATCTTCGGTCTCGGCGGCAAAGCCGACCACCAGCTTTGGCCGCTCATCGCTAGCAGCAATATTGGTGAGAATATCGGGGTTCTCTTCGAGGATGAGGGCAGGCGGCGCGGAGCCACGCTTCTTCATCTTCTCGGCACGATAATCCTTGGGCTTCCAGTCGGCGACAGCCGCAACCATGATCGCCGCATCCGCAGGCAGGGATTCGCGCACGACCTCTGACATGTCATCGGCCGATTCCACATTCACGCGTTTCACACCTTCCGGGGTCTTGAGCGATACCGGCCCAGCCACCAATGTGACCTTTGCACCAAGCGCGGCGGCTGCCGCTGCAATGGCAAAGCCCTGTTTGCCTGAAGAACGATTGGCGATGTAGCGAACCGGGTCGATCGACTCCCAGGTCGGCCCTGCGGTGATGAGGATATGCTTGTCCTTGAGCGGTTGGTGGCCATCGGCGACTTTGAAAGTCTCGCCTTCCAGCGCATCATCCTCGCGCGCCTCAACCTCTGCAGGCTGCGGTGGTGCGGCTTCATCGCCTTCAACCGGCTCTGGCTTGGCGTCTCCCGCGCCAGTCTTAACCGTATGGTTCATTGCTTCCGGATCGGTCGGCGGGGCAGAGCTGGCCGAGCCCTTCTTGGCCAGGAGCGGCCCTTCAAGATCCGGTACTTCGTCTACTGCAGCTTCCTCTTCGGCCTCCGGCTCGCCCTCAATCTCTTCGGTGCTGTCTTCTGGCTCGACATCCGATTCTTCGAGATATTCGGCTTCGATTTCCTCAGCGCTACGCTTTGGAGTCGTGCGAGGGATAATGGCGGAAAGCAGGCTACCGAGCCCTCCACCCTTGCCCGATTCTTCTTCAGTCTCGGCTTCTGCAACTTCGGATTCCGCAGGCTCATCTTCGGCCTTGGCCTGAGCAGCAGCCGGGGCAGGCAGGTCGACTTCGATGTCGAAATGCGCAGCAATTGCGGCCCAGATCACTTCAGGGTCGGGCAATCTGCCATAACCAAACTCGCCGCAGGCCATCGCGCCCTCGTCGGGGTCCAGCACTTCGACACCAGCCTGTTTGAGCCATTCGACATTGCGCTGCGTGGTCTCATGCTCCCACATGCGTACATTCATGGCAGGCACCGCCATCACCGGTTTGTCGGTGGCAAGGATCAGTGTCGTGGCAAGATCATCCGCAATACCTGCGGCCATCTTGGCGAGCAAATCAGCCGTGGCGGGGCAAACAACAACAAGGTCTGCCTCGCGGCTGAGCTGGATATGACCCATCTCGGCCTCGTTCTTGAGGTCCCAGAGTGTGGTGTAGACCGGATTTTCGCTCAATGCGGCGAGCGCCATCGGAGTGACGAATTGCTGGCCACCTTCGGTTGTCACACAGGTAACATCGCCGCCGCCCTTGCGGATAAGGCGCACCAGCTCGCAAGCCTTATATGCAGCAATCCCGCCGCCAATGGCGAGCAGCACTTTAGGGCCAGCAGTACTCACCAGCCCAGCTCCGCATTAACGGGTCGCGAAACACACATTTCTTCCTGGTTCCCTTAGGTTTTAATCGCTTAATGCCAAATCATGCCTAGCCGCACATCGGCGCCTAGCCAACCCTGCGATATAGTGATTAAATTTTGCCTAGCGTTAGATGGTTTTACAGGCCAAACTTGCGGGCAAGGATTAGGGGGGAGAGTTAGGAATGCAAGTGGTTCTACGGGCATTGTTGCTATTAGGCGGCGTATTTTTCATTCTGATGGGGCTGGGTTTCTTGTTGAATCCTGTTGGGGCAGGCGCCAATTTCGGCTTGACTGTGCAAGGTACAATGGGACTGGCCTCAATCCGGGCAGATATGACTGCTTTCTTTGTTATTTCAGGTGTTTGCCTTGCCTGGGGAACCTGGGCGCAAAAGGGTGATTTGCTGCTGGTTGCTGCAGGATTGATGGGTATTGCCATTGTCGGAAGACTGGCGACATTGGCGGTCGATGGCCCTCATCAGGGGTGGTACGTCCCAATTATGGTGGAAGTCGTCACTCTAGCCTTGGCCCTTTGGGGCCGGCGTTCACTTATCACTGACTGAAACGCTCAGATCGACTAAATCCAGTTAACCAAGCCAGCCAAGTTGCATAGCTGCGAAAATGCCACCTGCACCAATCGCTGCAGCGACCAAGTAGCCCATCAGCTTGCGCCCTGCTCCCTTGCGCCCTTCCCACATCAATTCGATCTGCGGCAGAGGCGGGGGGTCGGGCGCACCACCCTTTGCTGGGAATCGATCCTCTATCCGGCGGATAAGATCGGGTAGGCGCAACAATGTTTGCGTGTCTTCCCTGATGCGGTCGGCCAAGGCAGCCTCCGGCCCCAGCTCATCGCGTATCCAGCTACGCACATATGGCTCCGAAACATCCCACATATTGATCTGCGAGTTGAGCTGGGTGGCAATGCCCTCAACCATCACCATGCTCTTTTGCAGCAGTAGCAAATGCGGCTGCGTCTGCATGTCAAAATCGCGCGTAATGGCGAAGAGGCCATCCAGCATCTGGCCGACGCTCAGTTCAGAAACAGGCTTTCCGCGCATGGGCTCGCCCACAGCACGCAGCGCGGTCGCAAATTCATCGACCGAGTGATAGCTGGGGACATATTGCGCCTCAAAATGAATTTCGGCCACCCGGCGATAATTGCCTGTGGTCAGGCCATAGAGAATCTCTGCGAGCCAGGCCCGCGCGCGCCGGTCAATCCGGCCCATAATGCCGAAATCGATTGCCGCTATAGTGCCATCGTCCTGCACGAACAGGTTGCCCTGGTGCATATCGGCATGGAAGAAGCCGCCACTGATCGCCTGCGTCAGGAATGCGATTACCAGCCGACGCGCGAGATCATCAAGGTCGTGGCCCTTGGCCTTCAGCTCATCGACCTTGCTGATCTTGATGCCGTCGATCCAATCGACAGTCATCACACGGCCATTGGTGCGGTCCCAATCAATTGCAGGAATCAGATAGCCTTCGACGCCATTCATCTTGTCAGCAAGCTCGGAGGCAGAGGCCGCTTCGCGCCGCAAATCGAGCTCGCGATTGGTCCAACGTTTGAAGTTGGCGATGGTCAGTCGCGGGCGCAGTCGCTCTGCCTCACCACCCAGTGCCTCAAGATGGGCTGCGGCCCATTCATAAGTATCGATGTCGCGCGCAAACCGCTCGCGTATGCCGGGACGCAGCACCTTGATCGCCACTTTCTTACCATCAGTGGTAATCCCGCGATGAACCTGGGCGATTGAGGCAGCGCCCACAGGCTGCGGATCGATCTCGCTGAATAGCTCCTCAACCGGCTGGCCAAAGCTAGAGGCAATTGACGCCTCTATTTCGGAGAAGGGTACAGGTGGGAGGCTGTCTTGCAGGCTGAGCAGGTTATGCGCGGCCGCATCGCCTACCAGATCGGGCCGGGTAGCCAAGGTCTGACCCAGCTTGATCGCGGCCGGCCCTATCTCCTGGAACGCGCCCGCATAATCGGGCTCTTGCGGCTGGAATGTACCCAAGCGCGCGATCCGCGCCAGTCGCTTGACCGGTGGCGGCGTATTGATGTCGCGCTCGATCCCGCGCAGGGCACCGTGCCGCGCCAGCGTACGGCCCCATTTGAGCAGGCGAAAGATATGCGTAGCAGGCCTTGGCACTCTAAACTTTCCACCCCGAATGGATGGCGACCAATCCGCCCATGATTGGCTCGACTCGCGTATTCACGAAGCCTGCATCGCGAATCATCGCCTCGAACTCGGGCATTTTGGGGAAACGACGAATAGATTCGATCAGGTAGCGATATGAATCTTCGTCATTGGCGACAGCCTTGCCGATTTTGGGAACGAGCCTGTGCGAATAAACATCATAGATTTCCTTGAATCCGGGCCATTCGGTGGTTGAGAATTCAAGGCAGAAAAAGCGCCCACCTAGTTTGAGCACGCGATGCGCCTCTCTCAATGCAGCAGGTATGTCGGTGACGTTCCTTATCCCGAATGCGATCGTATACGCATCGAAGATACCCGATGGATAGCTGAGCTTCTCGGCATTCTGGCAAGACCAAGTGAGCGAGGCGAGGCCGCTTTCCATCGCGCGTTCGATTCCCACATCCAGCATGTCCTGGTTGATATCGGCGACGGTTACCTCCGCGCCGCGCGCAGCCATACGAAAGGCGATATCGCCCGTGCCGCCAGCCATGTCGAGAATCGCTTCGCCCGGCTGCGGCTTGACCCGGCGCACGAAGCGATCCTTCCATAGCCGGTGCATGCCGCCCGACATGGCATCGTTCATCACATCATATTTGGCAGCAACGTTTGAAAAGACTGCGCCCACACGGCGCGTCTTTTCCTCTGGCGCTACATCTTCATAGCCGAATGATACGGAATCGCTGGAAGCTTTTTCATTCATGTGCGCGCCTTAGGCGCAATTGCCGTGCGGGCAAAGGGTGTTAAGGGGAGAGGGCAATGCCTGAACTTCCCGAAGTCGAAACCACAGTCCGCGGCCTTGCCCGTTTTCTTGATGGCGAGCGAATCACGCGCACCCAGAT
>DMWU01000297.1 GCA_003483125.1 Erythrobacter sp.
GCCGCTTGGGGATCGTGGGCCACGAAGATCGTTCGCTGCGCGCTGATTTGATGGAGCTGACGACCGGGCGCCCGGCCATCGACGGGTGCGCCTTTAGCTTCGCCCTAGACTCGAGTCAACAAGTGGGAAGCGAGGAATCCCGTGGTGTTTGCAACCTCCGTCGCGTCTGTGGAAATCGAGGGCACCCATAGGCACCTCGATTACCACTCAACTGCAGCGCGGATCACGGATTAGAGGTGCGCTGGTTCGGGTTCTCCAACTTCCATCTGGAGCCTGGTATTTCTCGCCCGCAAAGGTCTTCAAAACCAGCTGGCAACCCGCCGAAATCGAATACTCTGCCAAAGTGGCATTACTTTGCTGAGCCCGCTCTGCGTAAACAGCGCGCCGCTTGATATTGATATCGTTGACCAACCGCTGGAGCTCGGGCGTGGATGCGCGGACAATACCGAGATACCCGTCCATTTTCTCGCCAATCTGGCCGCTAGCGCGCGCCGCAGCACAGGCAGGATCACGATCCGCCTTGGCCGGGGTCGCTACAAATGCCAGAGCGGCTGCTGCCCCCGAGATTGAATTTCGCGATCACAAGCCCGTCGCGGCGCTCCAATTCGATCTCGCCATCGACACCAGAAAGCTTGAAACCGTCTTGCGAGAGCGCGTTTGCGTTCAATCCGACAGTCACTGAAGAACCCGCAAGATTTCGATCTGCCAATTTGAGGTCGAACGAGGCAGTCTCGACCTCGCTGGCGCTTTCTTCGCAAGATACGCCATCAATTGTCAGTGGGCCGTCGAGATACGGCTTACGACCTTCGACAGTGATTATTGCTTCGAGTTGCGACTCTCCGATGGCGCAATTGGAGATGTTGAGTAGAAGCAAGCTTCCAAGGATGCTTCCTTCAAAACCATCTGCAAGGCTGCTCATTCCCGCGAAACGGAAACTGTCCATCAATTATCTCGAGCTCGAAATCGGGAAGCTCCGCCGGCTCATCGCTTGCGGCGAATATGATTGGGTCGAGTGCGCCGAAACTCAGGCCTCGTTACTCGTCATAGCTCCCAGCTATTCGCGGCTTGGTGAGCTTGAGTGCGCCAATGCCGGGCACCCCAATCCCATAAGCAAGCGTGATCTCAACTTCCTCAATCTCCAGGTTTGGAGTGACCTCGTCTCCAAGTCTCACATTCCTGATCACTTGCCTGCGGGGACCAATCGATGTGACTTCATAACTCGCTTCAACGCCTAGTACGTCAAGCCTGTCGCTTATCAAGTCTTCTGCGATTTCCTCTCGCTGCGGCCACGACAGGAGAGCGATGATCACAAATCCGAGAAGCAGGCCAATGGCGATGCGAATTCGCTCATTGCGCGGCATCAAAGTTCGCTAGGCCCAATTTTTATCATAGGTTTCATAACCTTGTGACATTACTGCTTTCTCTTGCACGCATCACGCATCAAAGGCAATGCAACAGGCGCGACCGCAAAGAGCAAGTGCCTGATGAAATTTAGCTTCCCGATCCCTTTGTGTGTGAGGCAACTTAGAAAAAACTTCCGATACTTGCCAATGGTTTGGCAAAAGTTTCAAGAGCTTTGGTGTGTTGGGCATGAACCCAAGTGCATGAAAACGCATGCGCGGCGCTTGCCATTATTCTCTAGTCCGCCTAGCCGCAGCGCAAATTGAATTCCAATCCTTAGTCGGAGTTACTGATGGTCCCTCGCTATGCCCGTCCCGCTATGACAGCCCTGTGGGAGCCTGAGGCCAAATATCGCATCTGGTTTGAGATTGAAGCGCATGCGACCGAGAAGCTAGGCGAGCTTGGCGTTGTACCCGAAAGCGCGGCCAAGGCTCTTTGGGACTGGTGGGCAACCGAACCTAAGATCGATGTCCCCGCAATCGATGCAATCGAAGCCGTCACAAAGCATGACGTGATCGCTTTCCTTACCTGGGTCGCAGAGCAAGTTGGCGACGAGGCCCGCTTCATGCATCAGGGCATGACCAGCTCTGATGTGCTGGACACCACCCTGGCTGTGCAGCTCGCGCGATCGGCAGACATCCTGCTGGAAGATCTCGATGATCTCCTCGCTGCGATAAAACGCCGTGCGGAGGAGCATAAATACACGCCGACCATTGGCCGTAGCCACGGCATCCATGCAGAGCCCGTCACATTCGGCCTGAAGCTGGCACAAGCCTATGCCGAGTTTGATCGTTGCAAGAAGCGACTGGTCGCAGCTCGCGAAGAGATAGCCACATGCGCAATATCTGGCGCCGTAGGCACATTCGCCAATATCTCGCCAGAAGTAGAAGCGCATGTTGCGAAAAAGCTTGGCCTCTCGGTAGAACCAATCTCCACACAAGTTATCCCTCGCGACCGTCATGCGATGTTCTTCGCCGCGCTCGCGGTCATCGCCAGTTCGATGGAACGGCTTGCGGTCGAAATCCGTCATCTCCAGCGCACCGAAGTCCTGGAAGCAGAGGAATACTTCTCACCCGGGCAAAAAGGATCGAGCGCTATGCCGCATAAGCGCAACCCGATCCTCACTAAAAATCTGACCGGCCAGGCGCGTATGATCCGCAGCTATGTGCTACCTGCGCTAGAAAACGTGGCTTTGTGGCACGAGCGCGACATTTCGCATTCGTCGGTGGAGCGCTTCATCGGGCCAGATGCTACGATTACGCTAGACTTTGCACTCGCCCGCCTGACCGGCGTGATAGACAAATTGTTGGTTTACCCTGAGCGGATGCAGGCGAACTTGGATCGCATGGGCGGCCTCGTCCATTCGCAGCGCGTGCTGCTGGCACTGACACAAACCGGCGTATCGCGCGAAGACGCTTATCGCCTTGTTCAGCGCAACGCGATGAAAGTGTGGGACTCGGACGGCCGGATATCCCTCCTGGAACTGCTCAAGCAGGATGAAGAGGTCACTGCCGCACTAAGCGATAGCGAGTTAGAGGAGAAATTTGACCTGGCTTACCATTTTAAGGAAGTGGACTCGATCTTCGCCCGGGTTTTCGGGTGAAAATAGCTTCGCTGGACTCAGCCGACAAAAAAGTTAGGCTCAGCTCCAATCAACTTGCATAAGGCAGGGGTAGGCAATGCAGATTTTACGCACGGTTTTTTGGGCGCTGATCCTGTTTGGATTGCTCACATTCTCGTTTTTCAATTGGGATCCGGTTGAAGTGAATTTGTGGAGCAATCTGGTCCTCGAGACAAAAGTTCCCGTCTTGGTAATCGTGTCATTCCTGCTGGGCCTTATCCCTACCTGGCTGCTGCATCGTGGCACCAAATGGAGGCTCACAAAACGCATTTCGACATTGGAGAATGCAGCGCGCTCAAACGCGCTTGCACGGCATGAACCAGCAGGCCCTGCCCGCGCTGCACCTACACCCGATGCGATCAAGGACCCCGCCGCAAAGAATGATACGCTGACGCCAGCAAAAGATAACCCTGCATGAGCAACCCGATCTACCTCGCTCTGGATGTACCACAACTTGATCAGGGTAAAGCACTGATCAATAAGGTTAAGTTACATATTGGCGGGGTAAAATTAGGGCTGGAATTCTTCTGTGCTCATGGCCCTCACGGCGTACATGATATCGCGCATTGTGGTTTGCCAATCTTCCTTGATCTCAAGTTCCACGACATTCCCAATACGGTTGCTGGAGCTATGCAATCCATCCATGTGCTCGAACCTGCAATCGTTACGGTTCATGCCAGTGGCGGGCGCGCCCCGCTCGCAGATGCAAAAGCAGCAGCGGCCGAAAACCCAAAAGATGCGGGCGTTACTAACGTCACCCCCCCCGACGAGCGGGGCCACAA
>DMWU01000224.1 GCA_003483125.1 Erythrobacter sp.
CTTGTCAGGTCGGATGATAGGCCCGCCCCCAGCATTGTCGCGAGGCTTCACAATCATGGGCCAGAGCCGCTCGCCAAGCCACGCGACGCCATACTGACTAGTGATCTGGCGGGTGACGGCCCCTTCATGGTCCTGTCGATCGAGGAGAGCGTGGGCGAGTTCCGTCCGGGCGACATGTTGTGGCTGCGCCAGATCGCACCTGATGAGGCCGGTATGGCAATCAATCGCGATGTGCTCGTTCCCCGCGCAGGCGGTCGCTTCAGCTTCGGCCGACTGATTGACCGGCAGGGGCATTTGGTTGGCATATTGCCGCCCGGGAGTGGGCAGAAACAGCAGGTGGTCGATAGCCCGCCCTGGATTGCATTGGCAGAGATGCTGGTGCGGAAGCTCTAGGCCCCCGCCCCAACCACATTCCTTACGCTTCGCCGCGGGCGATACGTTCCTGCTTGTCGACAACCGATTCCTGCGGGACGAAGCTTGACGAATTCACGCCCAGCCAGATCAGCAGCGGTGCCGCCATATAGACCGAGCTATAGGTACCGACGAACAGGCCCAGCGTGATCGCAGCTGTCAGGCCGAACAGGCTGGCAGGCCCGAACAGCAATAGCGGCAACAGCGCAACGAGCAGCGTCAGCGATGTCATCACTGTACGGGCCAGCGTTTCATTGACCGAAAGGTCAAGCAGTTCGGGCAACGGCATCTTACGATACTTTTTCAAATTCTCGCGGATACGGTCATAAACGACGATTGTATCGTTGAGCGAATAGCCGATGATGGCCAGGATCGCCGCGATGATCTGAAGGCTGAATTCCAGCTGGAACAAAGCAAACATGCCCAATGTCAGCGAGACATCGTGGAACAGGGCGAACAGGCCGCCCACACCGAACTGCCACTCAAACCTGATCCAGATATAGAGCGCCACCGCCAACATGGCCGCGACCAAGGCGAAGACTGCATCATTGCGGAATTCACCCGCCACCTTGCCCGAAACGGTATCATTGCCATCGCGCCGGACATCGGAATATTCGGCCTCGATAATCTGAATCACTTCGTTGCCGATTTCTGTCGCGGCGCCGGGCACATTCTCTGCCTCTTCAGGTAAACGTACGCGGATCGAAACTTGGTTCGGTTCACCGAATTCCTGGACCACGGGCGTGCCATATCCCAGGCCTGCAACCAGCTCTCGCAATGCGGGAATTGGCGCCTCTTCCTGCTGCTCGAATGTCAGGCGAACTTCCTGACCACCGGCAAAATCGACGCCGTAATTGATGCCCTTGACCGCAACCAGGCCCCAGCTTGCTGCGATCAGCACCAGGCTCATGATAAAGAGCGGAAGCCGCAGCTTCAGGAATTTGATATTCGTATTGTCAGGGACAAGCTTGAGAAGTTTCATTTTCCTATCCCCTTACACATTCAGATCGCTCGGGCGTGCTTTTCGTAGCCACCCGGCAACCCACATCCTGGTAAGCACGACGGCGGTAAAGACGCTGGTGAACAGGCCGATCACCAAAACCACGGCAAAGCCGCGTACCGGACCCGATCCGAACAGGAACAGCAGCACACCGGCAATGAAGTTGGTGATATTGGCGTCATAGATCGCGCGGCTCGCCTCTTTATAGCCATTCTCGACTGCGGCGATCACGCGCCGCCCACGTTTTCGCTCTTCACGTATTCGCTCATTAATCAGCACGTTTGCGTCAACCGCAGCACCGATGGTTAGCACGAAGCCTGCAATACCGGGCAAGGTGAGTGTGGTGTTGAGCCCGGCCATGATGCCAAGGATCATCAGGACGTTGAATCCCAGCGCAATGGTCGAATAAATGCCGAAACGGCCATAGGTCACAATCATCAGCACGATCACAGCGACCGAACCGATCATCATTGCCAATGTACCGCGCCGGATCGAGTCTGCACCTAGGTCGGGGCCAACGGTCCGTTCTTCGATCACTGTGAGGTCGACCGGCAATGCGCCCGAACGCAGCGAAATGGCCAGGTTGTTGGCAGTATCCACCGTAAACCCACCAGAAATCTGCGCCTGGCCGCCAAGGATCGGTTCATTGATATTGGGTGCGGAAAGCACCTCGCTATCAAGGATAATCGCAAATGGACGATTGACGTTTTCAGTGGTCAGCCTGGCAAAGCGTGCACCGCCTTGCTGGTCAAACTGGATATTGACCACCGGTTCATTGGTTTGCGGGTCAAAGCCTTGCTGCGCACCGGTCAGGTTGTCGCCGCGAATTCCGCCCAATCGTCGAACTGCGACCGACTGCCCGGCAAATTGCGAGCTTTCCGCATAGGGGAAAATCTCGCTACCGGCGCGCGCAATACCCTGAAGCACGTCGGATGGCAGCGCATTCTGATCAACCAGTTTGAACTCAAGTTTTGCGGTCTGGCCCAGCAATTCCTTTAGCTGGTCGGGATCCTGCAAACCGGGCACCTGCACGACGATGCGCGTATCGCCTTGCCGGATAATTGTCGGCTCACGAGTGCCAAGCGCGTCGATACGTTTGCGAACAACCTCGGTCGCGCTGTCCATAGCCTGAGTCACGGCACTGCTCATGCCGGCAGAGGTTGGCGTCAGCACGATGCGTTGCCCATCGACAACGCTCAAATCCCATTCGCGGGTCAGCCCGGTGCCATTGACAGTCGGCAGCAACAATTCGCGCGCACGATCAAGATTGGCGGGATTGTCGAGGATGAAGCTCAAACGACCATTATTGGTCGCAACATCACCAATGCGAACGCGCGGGCTGGCATTGCGCATCAGCGTACGGACATTCTCTTCCAGATTTTCGAGCCGCTGCGAGCCGACCTGATCGGGATCGGCCTCCAGCAGTATATGGCTGCCGCCTGCAAGGTCGAGGCCCAGATTGACCTCGGGATCAGGCAGCGCTTCTGGCCAGGGCAGACTCGCTGTGGCAAAGATCGAAGGCATTGCGGCAAAACAGGCGACCAGCGTCAGCCCCCAAAGCCAGACCTTCTTCCATGTCGGGAAATCAAGCATCTATATTGTGCCCTATCGGTTCCAGCTTCTTGTAACTGCCATCAATCATTCGCTGCATGGCCGCCCGGCGGGATGACATCGCCGATGGTGTTCTTGACGGCCTTCACGCGTACGCCCTGCGCAAGGTCAATCTCTGCGTAGTGCTCGTCAACCTTGGCAACCTTGCCAATCAGGCCGCCGGCAGTGACGACCTGATCGCCTTTCTTGAGCGCTGCGACCTTTTGCTGATGTTCCTTCTGCCGCTTCATCTGCGGACGAATGATGAGAAACCAGAAGATAAGGATCATGCCGACAATCGGCAGCCACTGTATCCATGCAGGGGGTGCTTCGGCACCAGCCGCAGCGGCAAGAATTTGAAACATTATACTTGGCCCGTCACTCTAATAGTTGGCGTTGGCGGGAAGCTTGCCAGCAGTACGGATGCACCACTTCGCGTCTTCCCCTTTGGATGTAGGTGGGCGCGGTTAGCAGCAATGCAAGCCCCCCGCAATCGCGCTTGGGCATTGATGTGGGTGAGGAAAGCCTGTGATCCATGCTTGCCACCAATGCTGGCCCGCCCTATAGGCGCGCCTCCACTGGCTTCGGGACGTAGCGCAGTCTGGTAGCGCACCATACTGGGGGTGTGGGGGTCGCTGGTTCGAATCCAGTCGTCCCGACCAGTGGTCAATCTCCCAATCCTGATATTGCGCGGCTCGCTCAAGCCAACTAACGCATTGAGGCAAGAGGAGAGCGCGATGCCTGCCAACCATAACCTGCCCAGAATGCGATCATGGCTTTTTGCGCCTGGCGATAGCGAGCGCAAGATGTCCAAGGCCGCCGATGGCGACGCCGATATCGTGCTGCTTGACCTGGAAGATTCGGTCATGCCAGAAGGCAAGCCGGATGCTCGCAAGATGGTCGCTGCGTTCCTCGCTCTGCGCGAAGACAAGCAACGAATCTGGGTGCGCGTAAACCCTGCTTTTAGCGGTGAGATCGGGAAGGATCTGGACGCCATGATAGCTTCGGCGCCGGGCGGATTATTCCTACCGAAAGCGGAAGGTCGCGAGGATATAGAAGCACTCGACGCCATGCTGACCGCGCGGGAGATCGATTGTGGCCTCACACCCGGATCAACCCTGATCGCAGCTTTGGTTACGGAAACCCCAAAGGCCATGTTCCATTGCGGCGACTATGAAGGCAATTATCCCGGATCGGAACGGCTTGTCGCCATGAGCTGGGGTGCCGAGGATCTTTCATCAGCACTGGGCGCGCGGGTCCAACACCGCATGGATGGCAGCTACATGCCGACATATGAGCTTGCCCGCAGCCTGTGCCTGCTCGGCGCCGTGGCGGCTGGCGCGGTCCCGCTCGAAACGGTCATGCCCGATTTCCGTGACCTCGACGGATTGCGCGAACGCGCGCAAATGGTGCGCAGCCAGGGCTATCGCGGAATGCTGGCAATCCACCCGGCCCAGGTTCCTGTGATCAATGCCGCATTCACGCCCAGCCGCGCTGAAATCGATCATGCTCGCGCTGTAATCCAGGCCTTCGCAGAGAACCCCGGCAAGGGGACAGTGGCGCTTAACGGTGCAATGGTCGATATCCCGCACCTCAACCTTGCACGCGCATTACTCGCCGACGCAGGCGTAAGCGAATGAACGCAAATTTTCCTACATAGGTTCAATTGGTTACGTCCTGCGCGATTCGCAGCACAGAAGCACCTCCAATGGCCCTACTCGACAGCCTGATCGGCCCCATCGCATCCATCATCGACAAGATCATTCCTGACAAGGAAGCCCGCACCAGGGCCAAGCTGAAGCTGATCCGGCTGGAAGGCACGCAGGACATGAGATGATCGAGGCCCGGCTGCAAGCCATCGTGGCAGAGGGAAACTCGGCCTACCCCTGGACTTGCCGCGCACGCCCCAGCTTCCTCTATGTGATGTATGCGATAATCCTGTGGGCCTTGCACGCGGGCGTACTCGCCGCATTCAACCCTGCAGCCGCACGCTACATTGCTGCAGGTATGAATGCATACCTCAATGGCTTGCCGGAACCGCTCTATGCGCTCTTCGGCACAGGCCATCTGGGTTACACCGCCGCGCGGCAATGGGGGAAGGCAAAGGGCATTGAGAGGTAAGCAAAGCCCGTGTCAAAAGTGATCGACCGGCTCCATCAGTAAGCTCGGTTTCCTGCGAGAGCCGCTCGCGAAACTTCGTGAAATCCTCATGCGTAAATCCCCCGGCGCCAATTTCTTGCCCCAAAAGACCTGCCTCCGGTCCCAAATCCTGAACCATAGCTAGCAGCAGTAGCGCTACCGCATCCAGCCCCTCGATAAAGCATTCAGCAGTCGGGCTTGATACCCATCCACTATAGAATCCCGGAATAGGCTATCTCGCTGACGAGCGTTGAAAGCCGTTAGTCGTACGCCTATGCTCTAGGCATGAGTGAAAACAGTAACCTCATCTATGTCCTGAATGGGCCCAACCTGAACCTGCTCGGCCTGCGCGAGCCGGAAATTTATGGTTATGACACGCTCGACGATATTGCGGGCATGCTGGAAGATCGCGCACGCGAACTGGGCCTGGAAATCGAAATGCGCCAGACCAATCACGAAGGAATGCTGGTCGATTGGCTGCAAGAGGCGCAGGCTGAGGGGGCAAAGGCCGTTTTGCTCAATGCCGCGGCCTATACGCACACATCAATTGCGCTGCTCGACGCGATCCGCGCAATCAAGACGCCTGTGGTGGAAGTACACCTCTCAGACCCCTCAAAACGTGAGGAATTCCGCCATATTTCCTATGTCGGAATGGCTGCCGCCAATACGGTGCAGGGTCATGGCGCAAAGAGCTATCTGATCGCCTTAGAGGCGGTTGCAAATGAAACTTTCTGACAAATCGCCTCTTGCCAGCCGCATTTGGCGCGCATAGGCACGCCAGCGATAAATCGCTGAAGGCAATAGCTGAGGGGCAAAGATGGCCGAACGCAAGGCAAGTGGCGGGCACAAATCCGGTATGAATGTAGATACAAAGCTAGTTCGTGAACTGGCAGAACTTCTCAACGAAACCGGTCTGACAGAGATCGAAGTTGAAGATGATGATCGCAAGATCAGGGTTGCACGCGGCGTTGTGGCCACCGCAGCCCCGGTTGTGGCAGCCGCTCCTGCGGCTGCACCGGTGGCAACACCTGCCCCCGCAGCCGCACCGGCGGAGGCACCGGCACCAA
>DMWU01000242.1 GCA_003483125.1 Erythrobacter sp.
TGAGCCTGGTGAAGAGATGTGGGTGTGGCTGCGACTCAAGCTACTCGCCGATGTCGGCCTGCTCGGCCTGCCCAATGCAGGTAAATCGACCTTCATCAACCAGGTGTCGAACGCGCGCGCCAAAGTTGGCGATTATGCGTTTACCACGCTGATCCCCAAGCTTGGCGTCGTTCGCCATAAGGGGCGTGAATTTGTTCTTGCCGATATTCCCGGCCTTATCGAGGGTGCTGCAGAAGGTGCTGGTATTGGCGACCGCTTCCTTGGCCATATCGAGCGTTGCCGAGTTCTGATCCACCTGATCGATATTGCCGGTGACGATCCTGTAGAAGCGATGAAGACGGTTGAGGCAGAATTGGAAGCCTATGGCGCTGGGTTGAGCGACAAGCCGCGCCTGGTGGCTCTCAACAAGCTTGATCTTGCCGATGCTGAATTGGCCGATGCCTTTGCCGATGAATTGAAGGCTGCTGGCGCTGATGAGGTCTTCCCGATCTCGGGCGCCACGGGCGAAGGTATCGAGGAATTGCTCGGTTCAGTACTATCCTACCTGCCCGATCGCACCTCGACAGAGACAAAGGGACACGAAGTCGAAGACGAGGCTGAGGAAGGCGGCGAATGGTCGCCGATTTGATGCCATGGCCATAAGCAGCCTCGAAGAGATTGCCAAATGCAGACGGCTGGTCGTCAAGATCGGAAGCGCTTTGCTCGTTCAGGAAGGCGAGCCGCGCAAAGTCTGGCTGGCTTCACTCGCCAAGGAATTGGCGGAGACACGCGCAAATGGCACTGAGATCGTAATTGTCAGTTCCGGCGCGATTGCTTTGGGTGCAGCGCGATTAGGCCTTGAAAAAGGTGGCCGGGCGAGCCTTGCCGATGCGCAAGCGGCGGCAGCGGTAGGGCAGATCGCACTTGCAGAGATTTGGTCTGAAGGCCTTGGCGAGCATGACATAACAGTCGCGCAATTGCTTCTAACACTTGAAGATCTTGAGGATCGCAGGCGTTATCTCAACGCGTCCGCGACGCTTGCCCGGTTGATTGATGCCGGCGCCATTCCAGTTGTGAATGAGAATGATACCGTTGCGACGGAGGAAATTCGCTTTGGCGACAATGATCGCTTGGCGGCGCGTGTCGCGCAGGCGGCAGGAGCCGACGGTATGCTGTTACTTTCCGACGTCGATGGCCTTTTTGACCGGCATCCCTCCGATCCTGCGGCTGAATTGGTAGAGCTAGTCGAAACGACCGATGACGAAGTACGGGCAATGGCTAGCGACAATTCAGGTTCCGGCCTTGGCAGAGGGGGCATGGTTTCCAAAATACAGGCGGCGGAGATTGCACAGCGCGCCGGAATTACGTTGGCGATCATAAATGGCACGCATGAGGCTCCGATAGGGAAGGCCGTGGAGGCCAATTGCGGCACTATTTTCATGCCCCAGCGGAGCGACAGTGCGCGCAAGGCCTGGCTGGGAGGAAGATTGGCTGCCGGTGGGACGCTTCATGTCGATGAAGGATGTGCGAAGGCGATAAGCAATGGCGGCGCAAGCCTGCTCGCAGTGGGTATCACTTCGGTTGATGGTGCATTCCAGCGCGGCGACCTAGTCGAGATCTGTGGTCCCGACGGCGCAAGACTGGCGCAGGGGCTAAGCGAATACGATGCTGTCATCTGCCGCAGGATTGCGGGGCTTCGTGAAGATCATCAGGCCAAGATTCTGGGCTACGCGCCCCGATCGGCAGTCATCCACCGCGACCATATGGTGATGCTATGAGCGCGGAGGCGCCCCTGGCAATTACGGGCGGCACCGGCTTTGTCGGAAAGGCGGTGCGCAGGTTGGCGAAAGAGAATTCGATCACCTTGCGCGCGCTTGCCCGTAAGGTTCCTGAAGACGCAATCGGAGTTGATTGGGTCGAGGGAGACTTGGCTAATAATGCCGCCTTGGCAAAACTAGCAGATGGCGCCAGCGCAATCATTCATATTGCCGGACTCACCAATACTCCTGATCCCGCGCAGTTTGATGCTGTTAATGTCGAAGGCACAGCCAATGTGATCGCAGCTGCCAAAGCCGCCTATGTCAGTCGGTTTATCTTCGTTTCATCATTGTCCGCACGCAAGCCCGACCTGTCGCAATATGGCGCATCAAAGGCACGTGCTGAGGAGCTGGTCAAGGCAAGTGGGCTCACCTGGACCATCATACGCCCGCCGGCGGTATATGGCCCGCATGACATTGACATGTTTGAACTATTCCGCACTGCGAAATGGGGCATCGTGCCATTGCCGCCAGGTGGGACGACTTCGATCATCCATGTCGATGACCTTGCGCGGTTGGTGCTCGCGCTAACACCTTCTGTGCCAGCGGTGAACAAGCATATGTTCGAGCCCGATGACGGGCGAGAGGGCGGCTGGAGCCACAAGGAGCTGGGCGCAGCGATCGGGCGAGCAATGCGACGTCGGGTCTTTGCACCGCACCTGCCAAGGTCCGTTCTTGAATCTGCCGCGAAACTGGACCGGGCATTCCGGGGTAAGAAGGCCAAGCTTACACAGGATCGTGTCGGCTATATGTGCCATCCAAATTGGGTCGCGCGGTTTGATCGCCAGGTTCCCGCCGAAATCTGGCAACCACGATTGGTCGACGAGGAAGGCTTGCGGGCTACCGCACAATGGTATCGCGATAATAACTGGCTTTGAGCATCGCATTTCCGAATTCGTCCAAATTGCCCTAACATCTTCAAAAGGATCGCGAATCGCATGGGCAGTAACGGCTGCCTTCACGAGACTCGATTAGGGGGTAGTATGAAGAAGATTATTGGTGTTGCTGCGATTGCGGCCATTGCTGCGTGTTCGCCTGCAGAGACAGAAGCATAGCCGGAGGTAGTTGAAGAAGAGGAAGCTGCACCTGCTGCAATGGCAGCCGATGGCGGAACCCCTTATGGCAACTTCAAGGTCACATCTGAAGATGGATCGTATCAGACCGAGGAAGTGCGCGAGGACGGCACGTTTACCTCGACTGATCAGGATGGCGAAGTAACCACGGGAACATGGGTGCAGAAACCCGGTCAGTATTGCACTACCTCTGACGCAGAGGGTGCAGTGGAAAGATGCCATAGAGAAACGGTTGACGAGAACGGCGTTTGGACTTCGGTCGACCCCGAAGGTGAAATTGTCACCGTCGAAAGGATCGAAGGGTAGCAGTTGGGCGTGGGCCCTGGTGGCGCGCGACGCGCCAGGGCCTGACCGGCGATCAAAGGAAGGGTTCGTAACCCGGCGGCAATTCGCCATCCTCGGTCAGCGGGGTATGGATGCCGCACTCTGTTTTGTCCCAGCCTTTCCAACGACCTGAACGCGGGTCTTCGCCACCTTCGACCTTATGCGTGCAGGGTGAGCAGCCTATTGAAGGAAAGCCTTCATCCACCAGCGGATGGCGCGGCAAGTCGTGTTCTTCGAAATAGGCCTCGATATCTTCTGCTGTCCAATCAATCAGAGGGTTGATCTTAAGGCGGCCCCGCGCGTCCGAATTATCTACCTCGAAACGCGGTAGATTGACGCGGGTTGCAGACTGGAAAGCCTTGCGCCCCGTGAATGATGCGTCATAGCCGGCCAGCGCTTTGCCAAGCGGCTTTACCTTGCGGATGTCGCAGCAACCTTCAGGATCATATGACCACCTCAGGCCAGTTTCGTCCTTCTTGGCGAGCTCGTCGGGATCGGGCTCAATAATGATCAGGTTTGTTAGGCCCAACTTGGCGACCAACTCATCGCGATAGGAAACGGTTTCAGGGAAGTGTTTTCCCGTTTCCAGGAACAGCACTGGAATTCCCGGGTCGATCTGTGCAACTAGGTGCAGCAATATCGCGCTCTCCGCGCCAAAGCTGGAGACGACGACAATATGTCCAGCAAGACCGTCTCGAATAACCGATTCCAGCATTTCCTGTGTTGATGATCCGCGGAACATGCGATTGAGCCGCACGGCTTCTTCATCGGTGAAACGTGGGCCGGTATCGATGCGATCTATGGTGCGAAGCTGATTCATTGCCGTCATCCTTTCGGTGCCGTGTGCCTTTTGGCCCAGATCGGTTGGCGGCCATCTGCGGCGGACTGGTAGACTTCTTCCCAGCGATCGAATGCGGCTTGCGCGTCGTCTTCATCCAGCCGCTTGTCAGGTGCGAATGAGTCGAAACCGCAGCGGCGCATCCAGGGTAGCTGGTCGACCAGCACATCGCCCACGGCGCGCAATTCCCCCGTAAATCCGGCCTCGCGCAGGATGCGCGCCGCCGAGTAACCGCGCCCATCGGTAAACGCCGGGAAGTTCACCTCTACCAGTGCAATCCGATCAAGATGGGGAAGGAGCGCGCGCGCATCATCACCCGGCTCGATCCGGACCGCAGTCGCGTTTGACTGGTCGAGGAAGCTGTCGACGGTGACTGTGCCGTGATCGACAGGCTCGTCATTGCGAGAGCGGAATTGCACCTCGTCCGGGCTTGTGCCGATATCCTCATCCATAAAGCGCCTCCTTGAACGGATCCATTCCGATCCTGCGGTAAGTGTC
>DMWU01000300.1 GCA_003483125.1 Erythrobacter sp.
AGAAGGTCGGAATATGCCTTTTCCGCCGCCGCTTCCGCGTAGGCTGGCGAGTCCGGCACAGTCCAGCCATGATCGCCTTCATAGACTTCGATCATCACCGGACGGCCCGCCGCTTCTGCAGCCTCTGCAAAAGTAGTCTTGTCGTCGGGCTCGTCTGCATCGTCATCGCGACTGATAAGAAGTCCTCCAGTGCAATCAATGCATCCCCCCCCTAGCATCCTTCCTAGCAAGCTGCTGAACTTTATAGTATTACAAACTTAGTTGTGACAGCGACAACGGATTTCGAATGTCCTTATTCTTGCTTCTTTTTGCCTCTGTTTCAATCGTGCCGGAAGGCGAAACATTTGATTGCACGCCTGTTCGTGTTTGGGATGGGGACGGGCCAGTTTGGTGCGCTGAAGGGCCGAGGGTAAGGCTTTCTGGAATTGCAGCTCGCGAGATTGATGAGACGTGTCGCTCCAATCAGCCCTGCCCTTCAGCAAGCGCCGCCGATGCACGAGACTACTTAGTATCTATTATAGGACGTCCAGTAGGCAAGAGCGAACATGGGCATGTGCTGGTACAGGGCCCGACAATGCGCTGCCTATCTACCGGTTCAGCAGGAGGAAATAGAACGGGCGCCTGGTGTGTCTCGCCTCAGGGCGGCGATTTGTCCTGCGCCATGGTCGCGAGTGGCTATGCACTAAAATGGGATCGCTATTGGGGCAATCACCGCTGCTAGATCCTTTAAGTGGCTGATCGGTACTCTTCGACCATCAACTCATTGAACTTCAGACCGGCATTCGCGGTCAGATCGGCTGGGATGACCCTGACTGCAAGGTTTGGATGCGCAAGAAGGGCGAGAGCCTAAGCCAACTGGGGCAGCGCGTTGGGCGTGAAGCAGGCTGCCTAGAAGGTGAGCTATGCCTGTTCGATGCGGTGAGGCTGCCCGAAAAGAGAATTCCTGCCTGCCTTTAAGGACAGCGAATTCTCTCGAACTCATAATCCTCGTCCGCGATTGTCAACTTTTGACCGTCTTCGGAAAGCTCGTAGGAACTATAATCTGTCCAAGTGTCGCCCTCGCCTTGCATCATCAAGACGACTTGAATGCGGTTATCACCTTCTCTGACGACATCTCCCGTTACATCACCCGCGGACTCGTAGAAAACTATGCTGTCCTTATAAATCGTTAGTCGACCATCGCTGTAGCGAAAGGAACATCCGGCTTCGCTGACATCGTAAACTCCGTGAAACTTTTTCGGGATTTCATTTGCCGGAGAATTATCTTCGACTGGATCACTCGAGCATCCGATGAAAGCCACGCTGACGACTAAAAAAGACAGAGTTTTCATCGATTTTACCCCTCCAAAGCTAGAGACTATTCGTATGGAATGTAGTCATTTAAGATCGGTCGCATCAACCCAAAACTTATTCCGCGAAAGACAACAAACATATGGTCGTCATATCCAAACTTACTACGTTCGCTGGTGGCAAAGGCCGTAGGAGCACTCTTAGAAGGCGAGGCTGAGAATGCTGCTGTGGGTGGGTTATTGCAAGGGGAAGGTTGATTGGTGCCTAGATGGGCAGAAGTAGTCAGCTGATGGTTGTGCTCGATTGGGCTATCTTTGGCCCAGTTCGATTAATTTGATGTCGCTCGGAACTGCCACACGCCTTGCAACCATCAAGACAAAAAAGGTGGACAAAAAACACCTACACCATATCAAATTTATGATTTTGCTCAAGTTTTTGAGAAAGAATGGTGCCCAGAAGAGGACTCGAACCTCCACGGGGTTGCCCCCACCGCCACCTGAAGACGGCGCGTCTACCAATTCCGCCATCTGGGCACAGGATCGCCGCGAAAATTGAGTCTCGCAGCGAGCAAGCGAGGCGCGCGGTTAGCCTTCGGGTGCTATAATTGTCAATGCAAGAAATTCGAGATCACATTAGACGCAGGCAATGCTTGCGCCTCGGCGCGCCTTGCGGCAATGCGCGCTCAACAAAACAAAGCGCGAAACGGTAGAATCGAAATGTCCAAATCTGACCCGCTCCAAAACAAGCTCGTCACCATTTTGGGCGGCAGCGGTTTCGTTGGTGGCTATGTTGCGCAGGCGCTGCTCGAACGTGGCGCACGCCTACGCATCGTCAGCCGCAATCCGAGCCGGGCGTTCGCGCTAAAGCCGCTTGCGAACCTAGGACAGCTACAGATTGGGCGCTGCGACATAACCAATGAGGAAGAGGTCAGGGCTGCAGTTGATGGGGCCGATGCCATAATAAACATGGTTGGCAGTTTCGACGGCGACCTTACGAAATTGATGGGAGATGCCGCAGGTGTTGTCGCAAAAGCGGCAGCCGATGGGGGTTCCAGCGCGCTCGTCCACATCAGTGCAATCGGGGCTGATCCGGAATCGGCAGCGGTATATGGCCGCGCCAATGCGCTGGGAGAAAAGCTGGTGCTTGAAGCCTTCCCCAAGGCCACGATCATCCGTCCGTCTGCGTTGTTCGGAAAAGACGACAACTTCATCAACCTGTTCGCGCAGATGATCCAGCTTGCACCGGTGCTTCCCGTCTTTGGGCCTGATTCGAAGTTGCAGCCTGCCTTTGTCGATGATGTTGCTCTGGCAATCGCAGAAGCGCTCGCCAATCCGGCAAAGCATGGCGGAAAGACTTATGAATTGGGTGGGCCTGAACAGATCAGCATGATGGAGCTCAATATGCGGATCGCCGATGCCCAGCATCGCAAGCGGCATTTTCTCGCGGTGCCCGATGCAATCAGCGCTCTGTTCGCGGCGCTTCCACTTACGCCGATCAATTCCGATCAATGGGCATTGTTAAAGCAGGGCAACTGCACCTCTGGCGATTATCCCGGGTTCAAGGAACTAGGAATCAAGCCGCGGCCTTTGGACGCATATCTCGACAAATGGATGGTGCGCTATCGCCAGCATGGGCGATTTTCAAAATCAGAGGCCGGCGCAGCCTGATCCTATTCTGAAGGAGCGCCTTGCTCTGGCGCGGCAATCGCCGGTGGATCGACCGCTTCAACCACCAGGATTGCGCCATCGCTGCCTGTGACCCGCACTTTGGCGCCCACATCAAGGTCGGGCCCGCGTGCCAGCCATTCACTATCGCCCAATTTCACACGCCCGGTGCCTCCATCGAATGCGTGCGCGACCAATGCGATTTCGCCGACCATCCGGTCGCCTCTCTGGTTGAGTAGCGGGTCGGAGCTCTCGATCGGCGAATCGCGCAGGAAACGACGCGCGCTGTAAACCGCAATTAGCGAACTCGAAACGAAGATAATCACTTGCGAAGCAAGCGACAGATCCATCCCATATGCGAGTATGCCCGTGAGGATTGCGGCTACGGCCAGCCAAATCAGGTAGACACCCGGCACAATCATTTCGAGGAGCGCCAGGATCAAGCCCACGGTGGCCCAAATCCAGTGCGCACCGATACCGTCGATTCCATCCATCAGCTGTCTCCGCTACGCGGCACGCTCGTTCGCGCTCTTGAACGCGGGATCGCGGTACCGGCATTGACCTTTACGTCGCCTTCGCCAAGGCTCACCGCCTCGCGCACCAATTCACCGATGCCACCGAGCGAACCGATCAACTGCGTTGCTTCAACCGGGAAGAGGATCGTCTTGGAATTGGGGCTTTCGGCGAACTTGCCCACCGCCTTGGTGTATTCTTGAGCGATGAAGTAATTGATGGCCTGATTACCCGAGGAAGAAATCGCATCGGAAACCATTTGCGTTGCCCGCGCCTCTGCCTCAGCCGCGCGTTCACGAGCTTCAGCATCGCGGAACTGGGCCTCGCGCTTGCCTTCCGCCTCAAGGATTGCGGATTGCTTGCTGCCCTCTGCGCGGAGGATCGCGCTGGTCTTGTCACCTTCTGCCTCTAGGATTTCAGCGCGCTTCAAGCGTTCTGCCTTCATCTGGCGCGCCATAGCTTCTGAAATGTCATGCGGCGGACGGATATCCTTGATCTCGACACGCGTGATCTTCACGCCCCAAGGCGACGTCGCGTGATCAACCACGGCAAGCAGCCGCGCATTGATCTCGTCACGTTTCGACAGCGTTTCATCCAGGTCCATGCTGCCCATCACCGTACGCAGGTTTGTAGTCGTGAGCGCCATGATCGCCTGATAAAGATTGGAAACTTCATAGGCCGCCTTGCCTGCGTCCAACACCTGGAAGAATACCACAGCATCCACGCCGACCATGGCGTTATCAGCCGTAATGATTTCTTGCCCGGGAATATCGAGCACCTGCTCCATCATATTCACCTTCTGCCCCACACGATCGACAAAAGGGACAAGGATATGGAGCCCGGGATTTGCCGGT
>DMWU01000113.1 GCA_003483125.1 Erythrobacter sp.
ACATCATGTATGCCCAGTCGCAGCAGGGCAACCTCGCGCGAATTGACCGGATTACTGGAGAATTCGTAAGGATCCAGCCACAGCCATCGCCTGGCGATGATATTCCAAGATGGAATTGGGATTCACCGATCTGGGTCAGCCAGCACGAGCCCTCGCGTCTTTACTTTGCCTCGCAAAGGCTATGGCGTTCGGATGATCGCGGCGACAGCTGGACTGCGATTTCAGGCGACCTGACACGGAACGAAAACCGTCTGCGGCTGCCTGTTCAGGGGCGCCAGTGGAGCTGGGATGCCGGGTGGGACCTGCTCGCCATGTCTCAGTACAACACCATCACTTCTATCGGCGAATCCCCATTTGATGAGAACCTGCTCTATGTCGGGACCGATGACGGTTTGATCCAGGTTACAGAAGACGGCGGCGTGAACTGGCGCAGGATCAAGGCAGGTTCACTGCCCGGCGTACCGGACACCGCCTTCGTCAACGACATCCGTGCTGACCTGCACGATGTGAACACAGTCTACATCGCGCTCGACAACCACAAATATGGCGACTTCAAGCCCTATCTTCTCAAGAGCACTAATCGCGGGCGCAGCTGGTCCAGCATCGCCAGCGACATCCCGGATAGGCATCTTGTTTGGCGCATCGTTCAGGATCATGTGAATCCCAACTTGCTTTTCACGGCAACCGAGTTTGCGCTGTTCTTCTCGCTTGATGGTGGGGACAAGTGGGTCAAATTGACAGGCGGTGCTCCAACCATTGCGTTCCGCGATGTCACGATCCAGCGACGCGAGGATGACCTGGTTGCGGCGAGCTTTGGTCGCGGCTTCTACATCCTCGACGATATCTCACCTTTGCGCGAACTCACCGAGGAAAGCCTTGCCAATGAGGCGATGCTGTTCCCGGGCCGCGATGCGCTCTGGTATTTGGAGAAGCCGGAACTCGCATTCGGCCCAGGTGGATCCCAGGGCAATGGCTATTTCCGTGCGCCCAATCCGGAATTTGGGGCAAACTTCACCTATTATCTTGCGGACAATATCCAATCGCTCGAGCAGCAGCGTCAGGAGAGAGAAAAGCCGTTGATCGAGGAAGGTGCGGACACGCCCTTTCCTAGCTTCGAAGCGCTCACTGCGGAGCTGCAGGAAGACAAGCCGGCAATCTGGCTCACCGTGCGCGATTCAGACGGCAATGTGGTTCGACGCATCAGCGGCCCCGCCAAGAAGGGCTTCCACCGCGTCAATTGGAACCTGCGTTTCCCTGACACGAGCTTTGCTCGACCAGTAGGTTCCGACGGCGACGAGCCATCCGGTTTCCTGGTGCCTCCAGGAGAATACACGGTTGACCTTTCGAAGCGTGTGCGCGGCCAAACCACTCAACTGGTTTCGCCCAAGCCCTTCAACGTAACGCCACTACGCAGCCAGGGCGCGCTTGCGCCGCAGGCCAATGTGCATGAGTTCTGGGCTGAGGTGACCTCTCTAAGCCGCAGCGTTACAGCAACAACGCAAACGCTTGGCGAGGCGGAAAGCAAGCTCAAATTGCTTGGTATCGCAGTGACCCGTACACCCGGTGGTGATCCTGCGACCTTTGATAATCGCCTCGCGGCGATCAAGGCCGAGGTTTATGCGCTCGACGAGATGCTGAATGGCAACGCTGCTCGCAATGCGATCAGTGAACGCACTCAGCCGACTGTTCGCAGCCGGCTGCTCCGTGTCTCATTTGGCCTTCGTGGTTCAACATATGGCCCAACCCAGACGCAGCGTGAACAGTTCGGTTATGCGCAAGCAGAGTACCAGGAGATCAAGGCCCGCCTTGAGGTGCTTGTCGAACGCACGATCCCAGCATTTGAAGCGGAGCTACAAGACGCCGGCGCACCATGGGTGCCCGGCGGTCGAATTCCTTGATGAGATGAACCCCAAACGATTATTTCGCCAGATACATTACTGGCTTTCCATTGCAGTATTGGTGCCCGCCGGGATCATGTTCACGGCGGGCATTTTCCTTATGCTCAAAAAGGAAGTGGACTGGATCCAGCCTCCAACGAGTGTGGGCGAAGTTTCGGAGCAAATACCGGCCGCCACATTCGACCAGATGCTTGTGGCAAGCCGGAGCCACCCAGAGGCTGGAATCTCCCAATGGTCGGATATCGATCGTATTGACCTGCGCGTGGACAAGGGAATTGCCAAGTTCCGGTCAAAGACCGGC
Source organism: Erythrobacter sp. (assembly GCA_003483125.1). Taxonomy (GTDB): domain Bacteria; phylum Pseudomonadota; class Alphaproteobacteria; order Sphingomonadales; family Sphingomonadaceae; genus Erythrobacter. The sequence goes on from DMWU01000113.1 coordinate 2,200, forward strand.
TGGGAAGTCCAGGTTGATACAAAAACGGCAGAGGTGCTCAGCGTGGCCTATCGCAGGTCCGATCTGATCGAGAGTATCCATGACGGATCATTCTTCTCCGATAGCGTGAAGCTTTATATCTTCCTGCCGACCGGGATCCTGCTCATCATCATGTGGGGAACCGGAATTTACCTCTTTCTGCTGCCGCGCATGGGTGGCCGTAAGAAGAAAAGGTCGAGCAATAGCTGATCGTTCTGCGATTGCTTTTGAGACTTCTTCGAGAAGATTGGGACGGGGCGTTCGTGTGACTAGTTGAACCGCCAGTATCATTGGAGGCTTGCGAGCCTCTATGCTCCATTATCAAGTTTAACCAAATTGCGAGAAAACCGATGGGAATTATGGACGGTTTCCGGCTGGATGGTGAGGTTGCTGTTGTCACTGGAGCCGGTAAGGGAATCGGTCGTGCAA